>CACYHJ010000412.1 GCA_902774165.1 Oscillospiraceae bacterium | reverse complement strand
AGGAGAGGCGAACGACAGCCCGACAGCCGCATCACCCGAAGAAGAATCCAACGGCGCACAGCCCGACACGGACAACCAGCAGGATGGACCGAACATGGAAGAAACCGGTCAAAACGGAGCAGAACCCGGAGCGGACGAAGTCGAAAACGGCGGCGAGGAGGCTGCGCAATCCGGCGGCGAGGAGGCTGCGCAATCCGGCGGCGAGGAGGCTGCGCAATCCGGCGAAGAAGCCGCCGAACTCGGCGAGGAGGCTGCCGAGACGGGCGGAGAGATTGCCGAAGACGGCGCAGAAACCGCGAAAGACGGCGCAGAAATGGCAGTATAACAACATAGAAAACATCAGATTGGAGACGTCAATATGGTAAACACGATCAACCAGAGTTCCTCGATCCTGTTCGGAACAGAGCTGCGGCGGGATATTCCCTTCGATCAGTTCAAAATCAAAGATCCGAACCCTTATCTGCTCGGCGGCACCGACGGGCAGAACCGGAAGGCGAACATCCCGATCGACGCCAACATCCTCAGCCGGCATATCATGCTGCTGGGCGGCATCGGCACGGGAAAAACCAACGCGTTTTTCCAGATCGTCAGCCGGATCGTCCCGCGGCTCGCCTATGACGATATCATGATCATCTTCGACACGAAGGGAGATTTCTATAAAGAATTCTATGCGCCCGGCGACATCGTCATCAGCAACGACGAGACCTCCACCGGCGCGAAGGGACTGGATTACTGGAATATCTTCAACGAAATCGATTTCGGCCCGCACATGAATGAGAGCGTGATCGAAATCTCGAAAAGCCTTTTTGCAGAGCAGTGCAAAAAAACCACACAGATCTTCTTCCCCAACGCGGCGAAGGATCTGTTCATGGCGTGCGTTCTGCATTTCATCCGATCAAAAAAACCGAAGGAGCGCACCAACAAAAACCTGATCGCCTACATCAACTCCACCCCGGCGTCGGAGCTGAAGGAAATGCTGAACTCCTATGACGATCTGCGGGCGCTGACCAGCTACATCGAAAAAACGGATTCCGCCCAGACCCAGGGCGTGCTCTCGGTGCTGCAGCAGACCGTGCGCGAGATCTTCATCGGCAACTTCGCGAAAACCGGAACCCTGTCGCTGAAAAACCTTGTGCGGAAAAAAGGCGGGAAAAAGGTCTTCATCGAATACGACCTGAGCATCGGAAAAATGCTCTCCCCCGTTTACAGCCTGATGTTCGACATGGCGATCAAAGAGGCGCTGGGCAGAAAACGGACGCAGGGCAACGTCTATTTCATCACCGACGAGTTCCGGCTTCTTCCCAACCTTGAGCACGTGGACGACGCGGTCAACTTCGGCAGGAGCCTGGGCATCAAATTCATGATCGGCATCCAGAACGTCGAACAGATCTATGAAGAATACGGCGAGGAACGCGCCCGCAGCATCATGAGCGGTTTTCTGACCAGCTTCTCCTTCCGCGTGAACGACGCGAAAAGCCGGGAGTATATCCAGCAGATCTACGGCAAAAACCAGAAGGTCGAACGGTACATCCCCATGAACCAGAGCAAGGGCATCGTCGAGACCCAGCGGGAGGCGAACATCATCGAGGACTGGGACGTGGCGAACCTGCTGATCGGCCAGGCCATCATCGGGTTCCCGAACATGGAGCCGTTTATCTTCCGCTTCGACGAATACAAGGGAAAAGCATAAAGTGCTTGCAAAAAAACAATAACCGACAAAAAGGTGCTCACGATGAAAAAAAATCCGGTCGCAAGATCTTTTCTGGTTCTTGCAATTCTCATTGAGCTGTTCGGCGTCTTAATCGGCATCGGCTCCGGGTTCTATTTCGGCGGAAAACTGGAAAGCTTCTGGGTCGGGCTGATTATTTTCGGCGCATCGCTCCTCGTTTCCTCAATCCCTGCGCTGATGATGCGCGGCATCGCCGAGATCATTGAGCTTCTGAATTCCATCAAAGAAAACACCCGGGGGAGCGGCGATCTTCAAACGCCCGACGCGCCGTCGTTCTATGAGGGAAATCATTCTCCCGCACCCAACGGCGCCGCGCAGAAAGAATCCGGCCCCGCCGGAACGAGTGTGATTGAACATGCGACGGTGCAGTCTGTGGAAGCTCGCCCCGGAATCATTGACCCGAAAGACATTGTTTACCACGTCGTCTTTTCCTGCGCGGAAAAAGGCTCTTTGGCGCTGATGACCTTTGCCGGCGACACGGCGAAATTCCGTGATTATTTCAAGCCCGGAATGACCGGCACGCTGGAATACAGAGACCGTTTTATCGTCAATTTCCGCTAACGGTCACGAAAAAAGAGAAGGCGCCCGAGACAGGTTTCAGACATAATTTCGATCATATAAATGGGGCTGTTGCAAATTCCAGAACAGGAGATGCAACAGCCCTGATTTTTGTGACAGAAGCGATAAAATGTTGAAAAGCGGCAAATTGTTGAAAACTTAACCACAGCTTCGCGCGGCATCGGGAAACCGGTGCCGTTTTTTGATGCTTATGAAAGAAATCATATTGCTATGCAGCTTCTGTTTTGAATAGTTTCAATCCGATTCTACCGTCCCGCTGACGGTTCCAAAGTTTTTGAATGTTGGACGCAATTGCGATAAGAAAAAACTGCGTTTCCGTCTTCTGCTTTCCTCTTGTCAGGAATCGCCGGAATGCCATATCCTGTTTGATAACGCCGAATGCGCCTTCCACTTGAATGGAGCGATTCATCCGCAAAAGGATCCCGGCTTCCGAAGTAATGTTTTCATACGACTGTTGTCTG
>CACYHJ010000411.1 GCA_902774165.1 Oscillospiraceae bacterium | reverse complement strand
TATTGTTTTACGCAGGCGGCGATGATCCGCCCCGCGGAGACAGGCGCCGTTTTCCCGGGCAGGGACGGCGCTTTTATGATCCGGAGCCCCGCCCGGGCGGCGGCCTCGAAATCAATGCCGAACGGAGCGGACGCGATCTCCAGCAAAACCGCGTCCGGGGAAAGACGACGGAGGAAATCCGCTCCGAGCACCCGGGCGGGCACGGTATTGACCACAGCGTCGAACCGCCCGGCAATCGCGGGCAGCGCCTCAAAAGAGACCGCGCGGAACCCGAGCGCTTCCGCCTCGCGGCGCGCCTCAGCCCGGCGCGCCGCCACCGTGATTTTCGCGCCGACGGAACCGAGAAGCCGGGCCGCGGCCCGGGCGGAGCTTCCGAAGCCTGTGATCAGGATCTCCGACTCCCCCGCCGCGACGGGCGTTTCGGCGATCAGGACGCCGAGGATCCCTTCCGCGGTCAGAACGGCGTTCCGGGCCGTGAATTCCGGGTCCCGATAATAGTCATAAAACGGGAGACGCTTTTCCCGAAGCGCTTCGGCAAGCGGCGCGGGGATGATCCCGCCGATCACGGTCTGCCCTTCGCGCAGAGGATCGGCGATCTCACGGGCGGGAATCACCGCGTCGGAATCCGGCGCGTTCAGAACGCCGCCGCGGCAGACGGGCAGGGGCAGCAGCACGACGCCGCACGCCGCCGCTTTTCTCCGGAACGCGTCCGCCTCCGCGTCCGGCCCGATGAGGGCGTATTCTATTTCAAATCCGTCGCGCTTCAGCTCCCGGGCGGCGTAAAGCTGCCGGGCGTCGCCGCCGCAGATCAGAACTTTCATCATAAATAATCCTTTCCTTTCAGCATTCATCCTCATCATACGCCCCCGCCGGAAAATTGTTCCTGCGGCAGTTCCCCGATTGCATATGGACAAAACGACAGTTCTGTGCTACAATGGTGAAAAACGGGAAGGAGGAATCCGGATGAGCAAAAAAGAGCTGTGGATCGGGATCGGCGGCGCCGCCGCGATGCTGATCGCGACGATTCTTTGCGCATTCTTCATTTCCTCCCATCACCGGCAGACAAACGACAGCGCGCCGGTCCCCGCCGCTTCCGCGCCTGCGGCCCGGACGTCTGCCGCGGCCATGGAGCCGACCCCGACGACAAGCGTCCTCGCCACGATCCCGACCGCGCTGACGACCCCGACCGCAAGCGGATCCGCGCCGTCAACGACCGCCGGGCAGACAACGACGCGCCCGACCGCCGCCGCGCCGGAGACAACGGCAGACGCCGCGGAACCGACCGCCGCGGAAACGACAACGGCGCCGGAAACGACAACGGCGCCGGAAACGCAGCCCTCCCCGCCGGAGACGGAGCCGGAGATCACGATGTTCAATTTTGACACGGAGAATTACGGTCAGATCGCAAAGCTGCTTTATTCCCTCGGCTACGCCTTCAACGGGAAGGAAAACATGTTCTACACCACCAACGACCCCTGGCAGCGGAACCTGGGATTCACGCCCTTCTACGACAATATTTCCGCGCTGGGGAATATGGATTATGACACGATCCGCTTTGACTTCACCGCCAAGGGAAAACGCTGGCGGTATCAGATCTGGAAGGGCCGCTACGGCGTCACCAGCGGCTGCGAGATGGGCGCGTACTGGCAGGAGCTCAACACGCGCAACACCGACTATTTCTATACGCCGACGGAAACCGACCCGCTGCCGGGAATGTATTTCGAGCTGTACCGCTATGAGGACTACCTGTTCAAAAACGGGCCGGCAAAACACTGGTGGCTCACCGGCTTCCGGCTGCTGGCGGGAACGGAATCCGAAGGGCTGCGCATGAAATGCACCTTCTATATGCCCGACGCGGAGATGGCGGACGCGTTTGAAGCCGCGGTCAGCGCCCAGTGCGCCGCAAGGCAGAATCTGACCTATACCCGAACAGGCAGCAATCTGTCGCTGGATTGGGCGTACTGATCAGAAAAAATGCATAAATTTTTCCCTCCTGCGAAAGCTAACGTCAGGAGGGATTTTTATGTTTCAAGTCAAAAATCTGATCGGCACCAAAACGGAGCGGAACCTGTGGGCGGCCTTCGCCAACGAGGCGCAGACCTGGATGAAATACACCTTTTACGCAGACAAGGCGAAAACCGACGGCTGCGCGCCCGTCGCCGACGTTTTCACAAAGACCGCGGATAACGAAAAGGAACACGCGGAAATCTGGTTCAAGCTGCTGAAAAACGGCGAGGTCCCGGACACGCTGACCAACCTGAAGGACGCGGCGGGCGGCGAAAACTATGAGTGGAGCGACTTTTACCGCACCTTCGCGAAGGAGGCGAACGACGAGGGCTACCCGCAGGTCGCCGCGTTGTTTGAGGGCGTCGCGGCGGTGGAAAAAGACCACGAAAGCCGCTTTTTGCAGATGATCTCCGACATGGAGTCGCAGCACGTTTTCGCGAAAGACGCTCCCGTCGACTGGATCTGCGGCAAGTGCGGCCACACCCAGACCGGGACCGCCGCCCCGGACGTCTGCCCCGTCTGCGGGCACCCGAAAGGATATTTCAACGTGAAAAACTGACCGGATTTCATGCGTCGTCACGGAACAACCGGATGCGGAAGCCTGCGGCCACGTCGGTTCGCAGGCCTGCGCGCCGGTTTTTACATTTCCGGATTCTTCGGACGCAGCCCCCTGCTCCCGACCCGGGCCTTCCGCGGCGCGACGCCCGCAGCGACCGCCCGCGCGACGGCTCCGAGCGATGCGAAAAGGAAAGAAGAATCACCCGCCGGG
>CACYHJ010000410.1 GCA_902774165.1 Oscillospiraceae bacterium | reverse complement strand
AGGTTACGACGATGGATGAACTTACGGACCTGATGGACGGCAAAAAAGCGGGCGATACGGTGGAAATCACCGTGATGCGCTCCGAGAACAACGCGTATTCTCCCATTGAGCTGACGGTGACGCTGGGCTCCGTCTCCAATAAGCCGGAGACGAAAAAATCCGAGTCGAAGCAGGATAACGGGGATTATGACGATTACGGCGGAATGGACGATTTCTTCCGGTTCTTCGGATAAAACGCGGCCGTTCGGGATATAGGACTGATTTCACAACAGAAAAGAAAACAGATTCGCGGCCCTGTCTGCGGATCTGTTTTTTTACGGTGAATTCACCGAAGTGTTAATTTTTTATGGCACGTTCTGTTTTTTTCTTAAAAAAACTTGAATTTTTCAACAGCTGTATTATAATTGAATTATAAATCCACTGGAAAGGTGTTTTGATTCATGAAAGCAAAAAAGATTATCGCTGTTCTTCTTTCGCTTCTGCTTTTGTTTGCGCTTGTGCCGGGGATCCTTTCCGCGGCGGCGCCCTCTGCAAGCGAAAAGAGCCTGAAATTCAACAGCGACGGCAAATTCAAGATCCTTCAGCTTGCCGATATTCAGGATAACCAGACGCTTTCCGGCGTTACAAAAGCATACCTTGAGCAGATGATTGCGACGGAAAAGCCCGACCTGATCGTGCTGACCGGCGATAATATCGACGGTTCCAGCAGCGGGACCGCGGTCAACGCCGACAAAGCGGTCCGCGCAATGTTCGAAGTGCTTGAGCCCTTCGGCGTTCCCGTTGCCGCCACCTTCGGCAACCACGACGATCAGAAGCACGATCTGAGCAAAGAAGCGCAGATGGCGATCTACAACGAGTATAAGTGCAACATCTCGATCGATCAGGATAATACGCTTCTTGACGAGAACGGCGAGGTTGTGGATCTTGAGGGCTGCGGCACTTACAATCTCCCGATCCTTTCTTCCGACGGCAGCAAGACCGCGTTCAATCTCTGGATCCTGGACAGCGGCTCCTATGATCCCGAAACCGGCGGATATGATCATGTGCGTGAGAATCAGCTGAAGTGGATGACGCAGACCGCGGCGAACCTTGCGAACGAAAACGGCGGCGAACCGGTCCCCTCGTTCATCTTCCAGCATATCATCGTTCCGAATATTTACGAAGCCCTTGAGGAAGTTCCGTACGGTACGAAAGGTTCCTTCGGCCATCACAAAAAGTTCTACCGGCTTCCCTCCTGGGCAGTCGAGGGCAGCGAGATGTATGAGGCGCCCACCTGCTCCGAGGTGGACGGCGGCGAGGTTGACGCGGCAATCGGCATCGGCGGCGTTCTGGCGATCGTCAGCGGCCATGACCACGTCAACTCCTTCCAGCTGGCTTATCCGTCCCCGGACGCGAAAGAGTTTGACCTCATCAATACCCAGACCTGCGGCGTTTCCGCATACGGTAAGACCTCGCTGAGAGGCGTACGCGTCTTTGAGCTTGATGAAAAGGATCTGAGCACCTTCGAGACCCGTACCATCAGATATGAAGACGCATACGCGAACGAGTTCGGCACGCTGCTGAGATACCGTTTCGTCAGCTTCTGGTCGCAGCTTCAGCTCTATTTCATCAACGCGTGGCTGGGCCTGACCAACCTGTTCGGCGTTTCCAATCTTGTTGCGTAACAAGTCAAATCCCTGTGATGCGGATACCGTCGCGGTATCCGCATTTTTACGCCCGTCAGCGCGAATCGACAAAGAAATCGCCGCCGGGGCGGAATGTTTTCTTGACATTTCTTTTCAACGCGTGTAATATAGATGTATCTATTTTTATGCGGAGGCAGAATGATGAACAATACGGAAAAAACGATGGAAAAAATCGTCGCCCTTTGCAAAAACAGGGGCTTTATCTTCGCGGGCAGCGATATCTACGGCGGCCTTGCGAATACATGGGACTACGGTCCTCTCGGCTCGCGTCTGAAGAACAACGTGAAGGATACCTGGCGCAAGCGCTTTATTCAGGAGCGCAAGAACAGCTACGAGGTGGACGCGGACATCCTCATGCATCCCAGAGTCTGGGAGGCCAGCGGCCATGTGGCAAGCTTCTCCGACCCGCTGCTGGACTGCAAGGAGTGCAAAATGCGTCACCGGGCGGACAACCTGATCGACGACTTCGACCCCGACGCCCACGCCGACGGCATGACGAAGGAGGAGATGTTCCAGTATATCAAGGACCATCATATCCCCTGCCCGAACTGCGGCAAGCATAACTTCACCGATATCCGTGAATTCAACCTGATGTTCCAGACCTTCCGCGGCGTCACCAACGATTCCAAGAGTGTGATCTATCTGCGCCCGGAGAACGCCCAGGGCGAATACGTGAACTATCTCAACGTGCAGCGCAGCATGCGCGCCAAACTCCCGTTCAGCATCGGCCAGATCGGCAAGGCCTTCCGCAACGAGATCACCCCCGGCAACTTTACGTTCCGCACCATCGAGTTCGAGCAGATGGAATTCCAGACCTTCTGTAAGGAGGGCACCGACACCGAGCTGTATGAGTATTTCAAGCAGTACGGCCTGAAATACTATCAGGATCTGGGCATCCCCGCGGATCATCTGCGGTTCCATGACCACGAGAAGCTGGCGCACTACGCGAAGGCCGCCTGCGATATCGAATTCCTGTTCCCCTTCGGCTGGGGCGAGATCAACGGCACCCATAACCGCACGAATTTCGACCTGACGCGCCATCAGGAATACAGCGGGCAGAAGATGGATTATCTCGATCCCGAGACCAACGAAAAATT
>CACYHJ010000409.1 GCA_902774165.1 Oscillospiraceae bacterium | reverse complement strand
GGGCGATCGCGTATAAATACCCGCCGGAGGAAAAGGTCACGACGCTTCTGGATATCGAGGTCAACGTGGGCAGAACCGGCGTTCTTACGCCCACCGGCGTGTTTGAGCCGGTGACGCTGGCTGGCACCACCGTCAGCCGCGCGACGCTCCATAACGAGGATTTTATCAAAACAAAGGATATCCGCATCGGCGACCGGGTGGTTCTGCGCAAGGCGGGGGATATCATCCCGGAGGTGCTTTCCGTCAGCGAGCACGGCGCCGGCACGGTTCCCTACCGTCTGCCTGACCGCTGCCCCTCCTGCGGCGCGCAGGTGGAGCGGGACGAATCCGAGGCGGCGGTACGCTGCATCAATCCCGATTGCCCGGCGCAGCTGGTGCGCAACATCATCCACTTCTGTTCCCGCGACGCGATGGATATCGAGGGCCTCGGCGAGGCGCTGATCGAGCTGTTCGTCGGCGACGGGCTGATCCGTTCCGCGGCGGATATTTACCGGCTGACAAAAGAGGATATCGCGAAATTCGAGGGCATGGGGGATAAGTCGGCGGACAATCTTCTCGCGGCGATCGAAAAATCGAAGCAGAACGATCTTGCGTCCCTGATCGGCGCGCTCGGGATCCGTCATATCGGCGCCAAAGCGGGGCAGCTGCTGGCCGCGCATTTCGGTTCCATGGATAATATCATGAACGCCGGGGAGGATGAGATCCGCGCCATTGACGGCTTCGGCGGGATCATGGCGTTCTCCGCGGTGGATTATTTCTCCCGGCCCGAGACAAAAGCGCTGATTGCGAGCCTTGCGGAACGCGGCGTGAATATGCTTTCAAGGGCGGAGAAAAAGGACGACCGGTTCGCGGGCATGACCTTCGTGCTGACCGGGACGCTGCCCGGTTTCACAAGAGACGAGGCGTCGAAGATCATTGAAGCCTACGGCGGGAAAACCTCTTCCTCCGTGTCAAAAAAAACCTCCGTCGTTCTCGCGGGGGAGGACGCCGGAAGCAAGCTTGCAAAGGCGAATTCGCTGGGAATCCGCGTGATCGACGAGGCGGAATTCAGAACGATGATCGATTTATGATCGTCCTGTCTGTCGGGATGATTTCACAGCATCGCACCTTGCGGGACGAATCGGGGATCAGCAGATCGTTCCGTCATTAAAGGCGGGTACTTCAGGATTGCGCGCCTTGTGGGACGAATCGGGGATCAGTAAAGAGTGCCGTCATAAAAAGCTTTTTCGAACCAGATATCGTCTGTTGAGAACGTCCTGCCGTTGAGATAAGAGAGGATCCCGGCGTCGGTTTTGAAATCGAAGGTCACGCTGTAAGAATACAGGCACTGCTTTTTATACCCGCCGAACTTTTTATTCTGCTCGTTGGTGCCGTATTTCCCGTCGCCCAGCAGCGGGTGCCCGATGTGGGCAAGATGGGCGCGGATCTGATGGGTCCTGCCGGTCAGCAGGTTGATTTCCAGAAGCGAAAGCCCGTCCTTTTCTCCCAGCACCGTGTATTCCGTGCGGATAGGGCGGCTGTCCGGTTTTTCCCGGTTTGAAATAAACACCTTGTTCTTGTCGCTGTCCTTGCGCAGGAATCCGGTCAGAATCTCGTGCCGGGCGGGCATTTCCCCGATCGCAACGCATTTGTATCGCTTCGTGAGCTCCCGGTCCTTGATCTTCTGATTCAGGACCCGCAGCGCCTCCGCGTTCTTCGCCGCCAGCACAAGACCCCCGGTATTGCGGTCGATCCGGTTCGCCAGGGACGGGATAAAGGAGTTTTCGGCGTCCGGGTCATATTCCCCTTTTTCATACAGATACCGTTTGACCCGCGCGATCAGCGTGTCGGTATATTCGCTGCCGTCGGGGTGGCATAATACGCCCGCCTTTTTGTCGAGAATCAGGATATTCCCGTCTTCATAAACAATATCAAGGCTTTTCGGCGCCGACAGAAAATCGTGGTTTTTTTTGTCGCTGCCGCCGAAAAATTCATCGTTGATATACAGATCGACCCGGTCGCCGGCATGCAGCCGGACGGAGATTTCCGCCCTTTTGCCGTTGAGCTTGATCCGCTTCGTGCGCAGGTATTTGTATAAAAGGTTCTTCGGCAGCGCCGGCGCCGCCTTTGCGATGAATTTATCCAGACGCTGATTCGCGTCGTTTTCGGTAATCATCAATGATTTCATATTTTGTATTCCCCTTTGAGCGGAGTTGATCTGATTGAGCAGGGACGCAGCGTCCGAAAAACAGAAAACGGATGAATTTGACCATACGGGGCACCGCAGGCGCATTCGGGAAGAATATCTCAATTACGGGATTGAGGTGCTGAAGGATTACGAGATTCTCGAGCTGATTCTATTTTACTGCATTCCGCGAAAAGATACAAGACCCATTGCGCGAAGACTTCTGAATCGGTTCGGCTCGCTTTCCGCCGTGCTGGACGCCTCGCTCGGCGAGCTGACCGGGGTGGAGGGCATCGGCGAAAACACGGCGGTCATGCTCAAGCTCCTGCCGGACGTCGCAGGGAAATATCTTGTGGATAAGCAGAACTGCGCCGCGCCGTTGCTGACCGACACTGAGCTTCGGACGAGCTATCTTCAGAGTTTTTTCGTCGTTAAACAGACCGAGTGTTTTTACGTTCTCTGTCTTGACCGGGAATACCGTCCGCTGCGCTGCGTGCTGCTGAACGAGGGCGAGGAATACAACGTGGTGGTCAACGTCCGCAGACTCGGTCTGATTGTCGCGGAGTCAAAGGCGGCGTTCGTCGTCGTCTCCCACAACCATCCGTTCAGCTCCGCGCTG
>CACYHJ010000408.1 GCA_902774165.1 Oscillospiraceae bacterium | reverse complement strand
CGGCAAAGAGCGCGCCGAGCTTGCCGCGAAGGCAGCAATCTCCAGCCCGCTGCTTGAAACCACCATCGCCGGCTCCATGGGCGTGATTATCAACATCACCGCCTCCGCGGACATCACCCTCGACGAGGTCGACATCGCCTCCTCCCTTGTCCACGACGAGGCCTCGACCGACGCCAACATCATCTTCGGCGTTTCCATGAATCCCGAGCTGGACGACGAGATCAACGTCACCGTCATCGCGACCGGGTTCGGCAACAACGAGAACAAGATCAAGGGAAAAACCGCCGCCGACGCGCCCGCGGCAGCGAAGAACGAGCCCGCCGCCGGCCCCGCCATGGGTCTTGGCAACGACGATGAAGAGCTCAAAGCCATTTTTGATATGTTCAACAGCTCCAGAAAATAATCCGGATCCCAATCCGAAAGCCGCCTTTTCCGGGCGGCTTTTTTTCGACGGGGGCGGAAAACGGTTCGTAAAACAGAAATCCGGACGTACTTTTTTCGTTGAGTTCATCCCTTCGCCGCTTCTTTGTCAACGTTTTTTCTTCTTCCTATTGACAAATCCGACAAAAATAAATAATATCTTATAGTGTAAACATCAAGCGCCGTTCCGGCGCTGCAACGAAAGGACCATGCAAAATGATTTTTGAACGCATCAGAGACCTGATCAGCTCACAGTTTGATATCAGCCCGGAGGAAATCACAATGGACTCCACCCTGGACGATATCGATATCGACAGCATCGACGCGGTGGAGCTCGCAATGTCGGTGGAGAGCGAGTTCGCAATCGAGATTCCGGACGAGGTGTTGGAGAAAATGAAATCTGTCGCGGATCTCGTACGCTTTGTCGAGAGCTGCTGAACGCTTATGCAGGAAAAGATTCTCGTGTTCGACATGGGAAATGTGCTCATTTCCTTCGACACGCATCGGATTCTCGCGGATCAGGGCCTGAACGAAGAGGAGATCGTCCTGTTTGAGGATACGGTGTTCCGCTCGCCGGAATGGCGCGGTTACGATCAGGGCGTCTGCGGAAAAGACGCGTTCGAGCGCCCGATTTCGGCGCTGCCGCCGAAGCTTTCCGCGCTGGCGCGTAAGATGATTCTGGAGACGGTCTTCGTCTCATCCTACATGCCGCCGTTCCCGCAGACCGAGGAACTGGTGCGCAGGGCGAAGGACGCCGGCTACCGGCTGTACCTTCTGTCCAACGCCGGGCAGGACTTCTATCAGTACCGTTCCGGCATTCCCGCGCTGACGTTGTTCGACGGCCTCTACGTCTCCTCCGACTACAAGCTGCTGAAGCCGGAGCGGGAGATCTACCTGTCGTTCCTGCGGACGTTTTCCCTGCGGGCGGAGGATTGCGTCTTCATCGACGATATGCAGGTCAATATCGACGGCGCCGCCGCCGTGGGCATGGACGGAATCTGCTTCAACGCCGCGCGGGAGCCCATCGAAACCCTTTATCGGAAGCTTGCGGAAAAGGGCGTCGTGATTTAACGGGAGGCCCCTGCTTCGGTTCCGGTTTCGGACGAAGATTTCCGACGCAGCTTTTCGAGGGCTTTGCCGAGAAGCTCGGCGAGCCTGAACCGGATTTCATATTTTTCCGGCCGGGTGAGAAATTCCGCGCCGCCTGCTTCGGTGATCAGCGCCTCCGCGTCCCCGTCCGCCGCCGGCAGGCACAGCGGGGGGAACATCACGCACCACCAGTTATGTCCCTTCCCTTCGCCGACGGTCACCTTGACGGCCTCATAAATTCCCGGCGGCAGGGTAATGCTCTCATAGCTGCGCTCCGGGAAATACTCCCTCGTCACGCTGAGCTTGACCGCGTCCCGGCAGCCGTTTTTTCGCAGCACGGCCTCAGCCGCGGCGATCAGACGTTCTTTTTCGGGCAGAATCCGGTCCCGTGCGTCCGCGGCGCAGACGCTGCCGTCAAACAGCGCGGCGCCGGCTCTGAGCACCTCGTCCCGGACGGCAAGCTTCAGCCGCTGATCTTCGGCGCTGTCCGACGCGGCGATCACGTGCAGACGAAGATAATCACTGCAAACGGAGCGCCAGTCCCGCAGAAAGGCGGCGGCGTCCGCCAGCAGAAGCGCTGCGAGCATCAGCGCGGTCAGACGCAGAAAACGCAGTGGTACGGTCTTTTTCTCTGTCATAAGGTTTCCTCCTTCGCCGGTTTTTCCGACGCCGGAATTATTGGCGCGGGAAATCCTGTTTATACAGGAAATTGTTAACAGTCTGTAACTTTTTTCTGCATAATAAATGACAAAAATAATATGCAGATTTTGTGTATCTATACAAAAAACAAAAAAATACGACGATAAACATTGACTTTGTCGCAAAGAAATAGTATTCTTAATTATACGAATAAGAGCGTATCATGAAAGGATGTTTTAATATGAAAAAACTTGTAGCCGTTATCGCGGCGATCGCGCTTGCTCTCACCTGTGTTGTCAGTGTCAACGCCATTGATACCGTTCTCGGAAACGGCTCCGGTCAGCTGACCCCCATTTTCGACGACTTCGATCCTTCGGCGCTGAACGAAATGATTTCCGGCCTTGATTTCAGCGGCCTGCTGAACGATCTCGGCATGGGCGATCTCACCGGTCTGATCGGCGGGCTTGATCTTACGAACCTTCTCGGTACGCTCGATCTCAGCAAGCTCGGCGACCTGGGCAATATCGGCGATCTGTTCTCCGGTCTGAATCTTGAGGATCTGCTGGCGGGTATCATCCCGAACAACACCCCGGAGCCTCCGGCGTCCTCCGAGACTCCCAGCAGCGAGACTCCGTCTTCGAGC
>CACYHJ010000407.1 GCA_902774165.1 Oscillospiraceae bacterium | reverse complement strand
GAAGAAGTCATGCCGGACCTCGAGCCCCTGATCAACGAGGGCGGCGTCGTGATCTGCGAAACGGCGGAGGACGAAACGCTGCCGGAGACCTTCGGCGCGCTGCAGGCGGAGAAAAAATACCGGTATTCCCGCGTCTCAGTCACCGTTTACAGAAAGAGAAGTGATTCCGATGGCTAAAATCGCCGTCTGTCCCGGGTCCTTTGATCCGGTGACGCTGGGCCACATCGACGTGATCCGGCGGACCGCGAAGCTTTTTGATAAAGTGATTGTGGTCGTCATGAGCAATTACAGAAAAAAGAACCTCGGCGCCTTTACGCCGCAGGAGCGCGTCGCGCTGATCGAACGCTGCATCCCGGACCTTGAGAACGTGACGGTGGATTATTCCTCCGGCCTGCTGGTGGATTACGCCCGCAGCGTCGGCGCCTGCGCCATCGTCAAGGGGCTGCGCGCGGTTTCCGATTTCGAGGACGAGTTCCAGCAGGCGCTGACCAACAAAAACCTCGCGCCGGAGATCGAGACGGTCTTCATCACCACCAGCGCGGAGTATATGTTCCTGTCCTCCAGCGTCATCAAGGAGGTCTGCGCCCTCGGCGGCGACATCAGCCACTTTGTGGCGCCGGAAATTCTCGACGACATCGTCGCGCGGATCGCGGCAAACTAAGGCAATCCGCACGCCCGGATTGTGCGGTGTCGCCCTGACCATGGATTCTGTTCCCGTCCGTCCGCGGGCGGCAGAGATAATCATCATCGAAAGGATGCGAAAATCATGAGTGAAATGGCTTTTGACATTGAAAACCTGCTGGAACAGATCGAGGATATCCTCGACGAGAGCAAGTCCACCATCACCGGCGGCAAGATCAAGGTTGACAAAGAGGACCTTGCGGAGCTTGTGAATGAGATCCGTCTTGCCCTGCCCGAGGACATCAGCATCGCCAGATCCATCATCACCGACGAGCAGGCAATCAGAAACAAGGCCGTCAACGACGCGAACGATATCCGCGCGAAGGCGGAGCAGGAGGCGGTCGCGCTCTGCGAGGAGAACGAGATCGTCCGCCGCGCGAAAGCCGCCGCAACCGAGATTCTGACCCAGGCAAGAGCCCAGGCGGACGCGATCGTTGCGAAAGCGAACAACGAGGCGCGCGCCGTCAAGGACGCGGCCGACAAGTGGTCGGATGATCTTCGCTCCAACACCATCAATTTTGTTGACGGTTCCATGAACGACGCCGACGAGCTTCTTGTGCGCGCAATTTCCGATATGAACCAGAATATCGAGAATATCCGCAACGCCAGAGAGCAGATCCGCCGCTACGTCAGCAGCAGAAACGGCTGACCGCGTTCCGCATTCTTCCGAAATCACGTCGGAATACCGTCATTTTTATCGCGTCCTGCGCATATGCTTTGAGTAAAAGCGTGCTGAAAAAGGAGATGCGAAAATGTTTGTGTATTCCGTTAAATCCGGAAAATCGAAGATTGCCGCCGTCGCGCTGATTCTTTTGCTGGTGCTGCTGGGCGCGGTTCTTTGTCTGCGCGCGGAAAAGCGCGGCGAGGGGCGCGTCCGGGACCCGGGGCCCACCGCCCCGGCGGAGGAGACCGCGGACGCGGCGGCAAAAAAGCCCGTCAGCTACGCAGCGGCGGACGAGACGGAACGGCTGGCCTTTATCCGTCAGTTCGGCTGGACGGTCCGGGAGGAGCCGGAGGAGATCTCCGCAATCCTGATCCCGGAGGAATTTGACGAGGTTTACCGAAAGTACAACGCGATCCAGATCGCTCAGGGGCTGGATCTTTCCAACTACAAGGGCCGTCAGGTGAAGCGCTGGAGCTATGCCGTCACCGATTATCCCGGCGTTGAAAACAGCGCCGACAGCGTGCGGATCGACCTTCTGGTCTGCGACGGAAACGTGATCGGCGGCAGCGTCTACTCCCTTGCTGCCGACGGGTTTATGCACGGCTTTGCCGCTCGGAACGATGGCGACGGAACGAATTGATAAAATCCTCGCGTCCTGCACGGGGCGCTCCAGAAAAGAAGTAAAACAGATTCTCAGAAGCGGGGCTGTCAGGCTTGACGGCTCCGCTGTGCGTTCTCCGGACCTGCGCGCCGACCCCGAAACCGCGGTCATCACGGTGGACGGGGTTCGGCTTGTCTATAAAAAGTATATCTATATCATGCTCAACAAGCCGGCGGGCGTGGTGTCCTCCACCGACGAAAAGGGCATGGCCACCGTGCTCGACCTTGTGGACGAGGAGGCGCGGCGGCGGAACGTTTTCCCCGCCGGCAGGCTCGACCGGGACACGACGGGCTTCATCTTGCTGACTGACGACGGCGCGTTTGCCCATGAGATCCTCGCCCCGGGGAAACACGTGGAAAAAACCTATCTTGTCACCGCGGAGCACAGGCTTTCCGACGCGCAGATCCGCACCCTGGAGCAGGGCATCGAAATGGACGGGGAAACCCTGCAGCCCTGTGTTCTGACCGTGGTTTCGGACGGCCCGCAGCCTGTGTATGAGCTGCGGATCCGGCAGGGCAAATATCACCAGATCAAGCGGATGTTCGCCTTCGTCGACAATCGGGTGCTCGCCCTGCGGCGCACCGCGATGGGCGGGCTTGCGCTGGATCCGTCGCTGCGCGAGGGGGAATGGCGGGAGCTGACGCCGGAGGAGGTCGCAAGGATCAAAGCCTGATCCGCCGTTTTTTTCGGGCACTTTCGGACAAGTTGTGATTTCCTATTTACTTTTTGATTTATTTGTTGTATTATAAAAAAAGAAAGGGAGTGTCAGATATGAAAAAGTTTATCAGTATTCTGTTATCC
>CACYHJ010000406.1 GCA_902774165.1 Oscillospiraceae bacterium | reverse complement strand
TCGGTAAAGCTGAAAAAAAGCGGCTGCGTTCCGGTGCCGATCACGGTCAAAGCCCCGGACGACGTCAGCTTTTCCGTGCAGATCAGCTGCCCGAGCAAATCGGTTGACGTCATGTGGATGGTTGACGCACAGGGGGACAACACCAACGTTCTGCTGATCTGCGGGATCAAGCAGACGAATTCGGCGGAGATCACGATATTCGTCAAGGAAGCGCCGCAGGTCCGCACGGTCATTCGCGCCAGCGTCGGCTCCGGCGGCCCCGACGCATATTCCGGCCTCAGCGGAGTGAAAAACGTGCCCGATTTCGGCGTGATGGCCGGGGTCGCGCCGGTCGTCGGAGCGATCACGTCCGGCAGCACCGTCAGCTATATTTACAGCAAAGATGAAATTGCGGCCGCAGGGAAAAAATATGATTCACTGTGGAAACAATACGAAAAGAAGCTGCGTTCGCTCGGTTTCAAAAACTCTCATGACGTCGTGCCCGGGGAATTCCCTTCCCCGTTTGAGCCGGTGTATTTTTACAAAGGCAACGTAAAAATCTTCTGGGAGACGACCTTTGAAGAATCCGGCGACAATAGCTTCTATTATCTCGTTCTTACGATAACAACCTGAAAGAAAGCGCGGCATATCCCGGGCAGTCGGGATATGCCGCGCTTTTTTCAACAGAAAAACGTCCGCGTTTTACGCCTCGACGCGCTTGTTCAGCACTTCGTTTTCCCGGAACAGCATGGAAACGCACCAGATGCCCGCCAGGGCGACGATCGTGTAGATGATCCGGCTGACGATGGCGGCCTGTCCGCCGCACAGCCAGGCGACGGCGTCAAACTTGAACAGGCCGATCAGGCCCCAGTTCAGCGCGCCGACGATCGTGACCACAAGCGCAATTTTATCAATCATCCTTTTTTCTCCTTTCCTTGTCATCCGTGCGGCCGTATGTGAAAAAAGACGGTCGCCCGGTATTATTTTTTGTTTTGCCGCCGTTTTTATGCGGGACGGAAAATATTTACAGATTGTCTTGTAAATTCGGAACAGATGGTGTATAATGAGTTATTATATGTTATTATGCTCTGATTATACTCAGGAAAGGCGATGTTACCGAATGGAAAAGAAAACCGTTCGTTTTTATGTGGGCGGCACGGAATTCCGCATCGTGACGGGCGACAGCGAGGAGTTTATCCGCTCTCTCGCGGACGAGACGCAGGAGCGCATCTCGAAATATACCGACAGCGGCAAAGTGACCGGATATCAGGCGGCCGTGCTGACGGCGATGGAATACGCCGAGGAAAACCGCCGGAAGGAGAGCATCCTGAACAACATCAAGGACCAGCTCAAATCCTATCTCGACGACGCGGCGCGGATCAAAGCCGAGCGGGACCGCTACAAGGAAGAATACGATAAGCTGCTTGCGCAGACAAAGCAGAAAGGTGAGGAATAAGAATGAAAAAGACTTCAAAGAAAATCATCGGCTGGCTTCTGGCGCTAAGCCTCTGCGCCGCCGCGGCGCTGCCGGCGTTCGCGGCGGAGGACGGCGTGACCGCGCCGGCACTGCTTGCCGCCGGAAACGGTGAAGAGGGAACCACCGCGGCTGCGGAGGACGTGGACGGCGACGGCGAAATGACGGCGGCGGACGCCCGCGCGGCGGTGCTGGCGAAAATCGGCGACGCCCGCGACGCGAAATCCATTGCCGGCGCTCTGCCCGCAGCCAGAGCCATTCTCAGGGCCTCCGCGGGGATCGCGCCCGAGAACCCCACCGCGCTGGACCTTGCGGGCATCGGCCTCTCCGACCGCGTGATAACCGTCGGCGATATGGGCGTGACGGCGGCGGAGCTGATCTATCTGTACAACTCCGTTTATTCTTATTATTATAACCAGGCCTATCAGATGGACAGCAACTACGGCGAGGGGATGGGAAAAGCCATGATGGGCTTCGACTATACCGTCTCCCCCGCGCAGCAGTTCACGACAGACGACAAGGGGAACAAGATCACCTATTCTGAGTTTTTCGGCAAAACGGCGATTGAAGCCTTTGAGCAGACCGCGTATTTCTGCTCCCTTGCGAAAGATTCCGGCATTACCCTGTCGGACGAGGAAACGCAGGCCCTGGAGGAGAACGCCGCATCCTTTGCCCGGACTGCCGAATCCTACGGCATGACGGCGGACGAATTTGCGGAGCAGCAGTTCGGCGCGGGCATCAACATGTACGTGCTTATGAAGAGCACGCTGGATCAGATGCTTGCGGAAAGCTTCAAAACGAAAATGGCAGAAGACGCGGCAAAAGCGCTGACCGACGACGAGCTGGAGGCGTATTATGACGAGCACACGGAGGATTTCACCACCGTTTCCTTCAGAATGCTTCAGCTCGCGCTTAAGGTTGCAGACGACGGATCGAACGATCTTGAAAAGAAACAGGCGCAGGCGGACGGCTTCGTCGCGGCGGTAAAGAGTGAGGACGCTTTCATCGCCGAGGCGAAGAAGCTGGATCCCGAGGCGTTCGCGGACACGGACAAGACCAAGATCGACGGCGTGAAATACGGCGCGCTGAACCAGTACATCTCCGCCGACGCGGCGAAATGGTGCTTTGACGAGGCAAGAAAAACGGGAGACATCGCGTCCTTTGCCACCGAGAATTACGTCTATATCATTTATATCACGCAGCCCGCGGCAAGAGACGAGAACCTGCTGCCCTCCGTACGGCATCTGCTTGTGACCTTCGCGGCGAACTATACGCCCGAGGACGGCGCCACCGCGGTCGACGGCGACAACTATCGCGGACTTCAACAAGGGCGACAAAACCGAAGAGAGCTTCGCCGAACTGGCGAACAAATACAGCGAGGATACCGCGTCCACCACCGCAGGCAACGGCGACGGCGGCCTTTACGCCGACGTTGCGAAGGGGCAGTTCGTCGCGCCCTTTGAGGACTGGGCGTACGACGAGACGCGCAAGGCCGGCGACGCGGGCATCATTGAAACCGAGTACGGTTATCACGTGATGTATTTCGTGGGACTTGCGGACGAACCCTCCTGGAAAGCCGCGGCCCGCGAGGCGCTGGGCAAGGAGAACGCCGACGCCGAAGCAGAGAAACTGAGCGCCCAATACCGGGGCACCGCCGTTTACGGCACGGAGCTCAACGCGGTATTCGACTATGCCGCGGATCAGATGTGGAACCTGTTCGGCTTGGGTCAATAAAATACAAAGGGCTGTTGTACCGCGATGCAGCAGCCCGTTTTTTATCACGGAAGCGCAGTCCGTTTTTGCGCGCCGCGTTTCAGATTCCGGAAATGAGATGATTTTGTGACAAATCCGATCAGGCACTTTTTCTCCACCGAGGCGCGGGAGGGGTACGTCCCCAACCGGGAGATGCTCAGCTACGCCACGGCGCTTGCAGGGCAGAACATGACCTACGGCCTTGTGAGCAAATGGATCTTTTATTTCTGCACCAATATTCTGCATATGGACCCGGACAAGGTGGGCAACATCACCAGCATCTCCCGGGTCTGGGACGCGCTGAACGACCCGATCGTCGGCGTGGCGCTGGACCGGCGGAAGTATAAGCCCGGGCAGAAGCTGCACCCCTATCTCGGCAAGCTGCCGGTGGTGATCGGCCTGCTTTCGGCGCTGATGTTCACGAACGTCGGGCTGAAGGGCGGCGCCGCGATGGTGTTTTTCCTGGTGATCTATTTTGCATGGGACCTGGTGTATTCCTTTCAGGATACCGCGCTGTGGGGCACCATGGCGCTGATCTCGCCCCATTCCGACGAGCGCAACCGGGTCTCCCAGTGGCTGAACATCGGCGCGGGGCTGGGCTCCTCCTCCGTGGAGCTGATTCCCCTGCTGATGGGCGTGCTGGGCGGCATGGGCCTTGCGGAATCGCACCAGTTTATCCTCTACGGGGTGATCTTCGGGCTTTGCGGAGAGCTGCTTTCCGTACTCGCGGCAAAGACGAAGGAGCGCGTCGACTATGTGCCGGAGGAAAAACAGTCGTTCATGAAGGATCTGGCGGATCTGCGGCACAACAAGATCATGATTCTGTATCTGCTGGCGCAGCTGGTCAGCTTTTTCGACGGCGCGGTCCCGTGGATCTACTTCTTCAAGTACTGCGTGACGCTGAAAATCGGCGCGAAGGAGATCAGCGGCGAGACGGTGCAGTTTGTCTTCGGCATCCTCAGCAACGTGCTGGGCATCCCCGCCCAGTTTGTTTCCGCCCGGGTGGCCTCGCTGGTGGGCGGCATGCGCAACGTGATCATCATCGCGAAAACCGGCAACATCGCGCTGCGGGTGATTGCATATTTCGTCGGCTACCAAAGCCTGGGCAGGTTCGCGGTGGTGACGGTCGTCATGAGCTTCGCCTCGATCTTCAACAACCTTGTAGGCATCGCCGGCAGAACGATCCTCTGCGACTCGGTGGACTACGCGGAATACAAAACAGGCAAACGCACCGAGGGCGTGTGCTTCTCGGCGCAGAACTTCACCAATAAGATGCTGGACTCCATCAAGCTGTTCGTCTGCGGGCGGATCCTGTACGCGCTGAAATTCAACGGCGAGCTGAGCATTGAGGAGCTGCGCGCCGCGTCGCCCGTGTATTTTACCGCCCAGTGGCCCGTGTTCATGCTGCTGCCGGCGCTGGGGTCGCTGATGTACCTGATTCCGTTCCTGTGCATCCGCTACACAAAGAAACAGCGCGAAGAAGTGGAGCGCTTCCTTGCGGAAAAGCATGAACGGGCAAAAGAAGAGGGAACCGATGAAACCGACGCCTGAGCTTGTTGAAACACTGAAGAACGAACGGGACCTGAGCGATGAGGAATTCGCTTTTCTGCTGGGAACCGACGAGGCGGACGAGCTGCTGCGCGCCGCCGCGGACGGCGTACGGCGGGAGCATTACGGCGACGAGGTTTATCTGCGCGGCCTGATCGAATTCACCGATTACTGCAAAAACGACTGTTATTACTGCGGCATCCGCCGGGGCAACGCCTGCGCCGAGCGGTACCGGCTGACAAAAGAGGAAATTCTGTTCTGCTGCGAGCAGGGGTACGCGCTGGGCTTCCGCACCTTCGTGCTGCAGGGAGGCGAGGACCCGTATTATACCGATGAAAGG
>CACYHJ010000405.1 GCA_902774165.1 Oscillospiraceae bacterium | reverse complement strand
TTTCTTCTTCATACCTGTCATCTTCTTCATCCTCTGCTTTCTTCACATAAGAAAAAACTCATAAAAATACACCTTGAGCCTACGGCATAATCCGCATGGTCTCAAGGTAGTTTTAGGGTAGGTCTGTTGAAATCACTAGCTTTCGAGCTTTCAGTCAGTGAAATATACGCTGTAGTATGAGATAAGCTCTTTCCTGTTTTTGCAGCCTGTTTTCTGCAGAAGATTATGTATGTGGAACTTCACTGTGTTCTCGGAAATGAAGAGTGCTCCGGCGATCTCCGAATTGGTCTTCTGTTCCAGAAGAAGGCGCAGCATGTCCTGCTCTCTGGCCGACAGGTCATGCTCCATGGCAAAATAGAAAATACCGTCGTCATCGCCGACCGCATAGGCCTGCACGATATTCGGGTGATTCAGTTTCGCCGCCGCACGGGCTTCTTTGATGAAGCCGACCACGAATTCGGAATTCCTGGCATAGTTGTCTGCCAGAATCTTCAAGGCAGCAGGACGGTCCAGAGATATCTGATGCGCCAAATACACTACGCCCATACCGCCCCGACCGATTTCATGCAGGATGATGAAATCGCCGATCACACTGCCGGATGCAGTACGGGACGAAGGAACAGTCACCTGTTTATTGCAATGACCGCACTGCACCGAACTGCCCATTTCAGAATCTTCTACGGACACTATCCCTTTACAAACCGGACATTGAAACCGCATATTCAGCCACTCCTGTTTTTTTATCTAAATATAATATAAATAACATGAAAACACAATATATTCTTTTTTTTCCGGATTGCAAATCAGTTTTTCAACTTATTGACCCTTTTTGACAGGTTTCTTATCCCCAAAGACCATGCAGTCCCTGCCAGAATGCAGACATACGGTGCAAAAAAAGGAAAACGGAACCGCAGGACAAACAGGAACGGGATGGAAATGACCATACCGAAAAGAACCGGCAGGACAGGGATCAGCAGTTCCGTCCGCCGCCGCATCAGGAAGAACCCGAACAGCGCGGAAACAAACAATACGGAAAAATAAACCCGGATCAGCAGGATCTGCCAGGGTCTCAGGATGATCAGGTTCGGACACATCCGCCAGTAATGCAGGAACCGCTGACCGATCAGATCCAGCGCCGTACGGGGCGAATTCCGGATCCGTTCCCAGCCCCATTTTCTCCATTGTTCCGCCGCCGCCAGAAAATCCGTGATCCCCAGCCGGCGCAGTTCGCCCAGATGAAACTCATGTTCCTCGTTCCAGACCTTCTGAGTATGATCCGCATATTCCGGCGTGTCCAGCGTCCGGTAACTCTCGGTCATGATCCGGGAAAAAGAGAGCCAGAAAATGTAGCCGTCATAATAGGTGGCGGGATTCCAGCTGCCCGCGGCCTGTCGGTTCCGGTACATCCACGGCAGCAGCACCAGCACGAACACCAGCAGGAAAACACCAAACCATTTCATCAGACCACCTGGGATCCGGCGCAGAATTTTCAGATCCCGCATCCGCCATTTCAAACTGCCGGCCGCCGTACTCCGTCGACGCGCGGCGGCGCGACTTCGTAACGACGCCGTATTGCGAAAACCCGAGCCGCTCGTAGAACCGAATCCAGTTGGCGCGCGCTTCGTCGACGCGATCGATCTCCGCGAGAAGCAACGCTTTTTCCTTCTTGTAACTCGCGGTTTCGGCCGCGCTTTCGTTCGAGGCGTCTTTTTCGCTGATTTCAATCGCGCGATCGACTTCTTTGAGCGCTTCGTCTTTTCGCCCGCTCTGCTGCAAATATTGCGAATATTGAGAATGGAGTCGCGCGTTTCCGTCCGGATCGACGGCGAGAGCCTGTTCGATAAACGGAATCGCCGTCTTCGCGCTGTTCTCGAGCGAAGCGCGGAAAATCAACGCGAGGACTTTCACGTCGTTGTCCGCGTCTTCGCCGTTAACCGCAAGTTCGAGCGTCTTTTTCGCGTCGTCAAAGCGGTCGGCGAGCATATAGAGGCGTCCAAGCGCAAGATTCGCGATCGGCATGTCGGGATTCTCGGCAAGCCCCGCTTTTAAATCGCCGATAACGTTGTTGCGCAGCTGGCGCCAGTCGTTTGGAAGTTGATCGACTTTAAGATCCGGATTCATAAAAATTTGCGCGAGCGCAAGGCCGCGATCGAGTCGAGCGGACACGCGCAGTTGTTTGGCAAATTCCAGATTCTCGGGGTCGAGCCCAAGTTTCTCGGCTTTGTTGCACAACGACACGATTTTGGTCAGGTCGACCAGATTCTGCGCGGAAAGCTTGAGCTCCATCGCCAGGTTGAGCAGCTCTTCGGCGGTGTTTTCCTTAACGGACTCGCCAAGTTCTTCTTCCACCGCTTTTTCCAGCTGAGCGTTCAAACCGCCGTCCTCGCCTTCGTCGACTTCAAGTTGAGGTTCGTCGGGCTCGTTCTCCGTCGATTCCGCCGCCGGAGGCTCCGGCAAAGCTTCCGGTTCGTCGGCAAAAGTCGCCGTCGACGAAAACGCCAACGCGACGCTCGCTAACGACGCCAATGTATACGCAATCCAATTCCTTGTCATTTATGTCCTTCCTTCCTAAAAAAGGAGTTTGTTTCGCCTGATAAAGCGCGGCGCCGCCGCTTACAAACAGCGACCCGACTCTATTATACAAAATAACGGACGCTGATTCAAGTTCAGATTGGCGCGCGCGACGCGCGAAAAACCAACGGAAGACGACGGCAATTTTCTAAACGCTAGAAGATTATTCCGACGACGTCTATAAAACGCTAGATAAAAGATTATTTTGTTAAAATTTCCGTTATTTTAACAAAAATAAA
>CACYHJ010000404.1 GCA_902774165.1 Oscillospiraceae bacterium | reverse complement strand
TTCCTTATCTTGTCCTTATTATACCACCGAAGATGTGAAATGTAAATAGTTTTCTATAAATTATTTCCGTATATTTTATGCATAATCTGCAAATATCTGTCATAAACTCGTCCGTAACGACGGAAAATTCAACAAAATCGTCAAATAAAGTATTGTATTCCCCGTCGGCATATGATATGATGAAAGCAACAATGAAACGGAGGTAGTATCATGAAAGTTGCACTGAAGCTTGTCGGATTGTTCTTTCTGACGCTTGCGATGACCGCGGCGCCGCTGTTCGGCATCATCACCCACGGCGGGAAGAACGCGTTTTTTGAAAACTGGTCCCCGGAGCAGGAATTCACCGAGGATTACGCCTTTGAGGTTGAGAAAAAACCCGCAAAGGATTTCGTCGTTCTGAATTTCACGGACATCCAGCTGCACAACGATGAAGACGTGGGCGAGGCCGGCGAGCTGGCGTGGGGTACGGTGGACCGTCTTGTAAAAGAGCTCAAGCCGGACCTGATCACGCTGACCGGCGACAACGCGTGGCAGTTTCTTGCGTACAACGACCTGATCCGCCAGCTGGACGGCTACGGCATCCCCTGGGCTCCGGTCATGGGCAACCACGACGGCCAGGGCACGCCCAGCGAATTCTGGTGCGCGTATAACCTTGCGAAGGCGAAGAACTGCCTGTTCAAATTCGGCCCCAAGGATATGGGATACGGCAACTATATCATCAACATCACCGAAGGCGGCGAAATCATCCACACGCTGTTTATGATGGATACCCACAGCGACATCGAGGAGGACGGCGTCAACGGCAAAAAAGACAGCGGCTACGACAATATCTGGCCGAACCAGATGGAATGGTACCAATGGGCGGTCAAAGGGATTGAAAAGCTCCGGGGAGAGACCGTCGAAAGCAGTATTTTTATCCACATCCCGCTCTATGAGTATCGGCTCGCATGGAACGAAGCGACCGACGGGAACGGCAATTTTGTCGGCGAATACGCCGGGACCTCTTTCGGCGTCAAGCACGAGGGCGTTTGCAGCGCGCCGGAGAACAACGGGTTCTTCTCGGTTCTGCAGGATCTCGGCAGCACGAAGAATGTTCTCTGCGGCCATGATCACATCAACAACTACTCGATCCCCTATCAGGGCATCCGTCTGACATACACCCTCAAAACCGGTTCCGGCTGCTACTGGGAGCCGGAGCTCAGCGGCGGAACGACCCTTTCGATCGCCTCCGACGGCAGCGCGACGGTTCAGCACCATTATGTGGATCCCGCCAGCGTGATCGGATAACCGGTCAAACGAAAACAAAACGGCGCACGAATTCGGATCGCGTGCGCCGTTTCTTGTTTTGTTTGTTATTCTTCCGCCTCGGGTTCGCCCAGCTCCAGCTCCGGCGGAGCCTCGCCGCGAACGGCGTCTGCGGTAATGACGACCTTCCGGATCTGCGAATCGGACGGCGTATCGTACATAATGGGAATCAGGATATTCTCCGTGATGGACCGCAGCCCGCGGGCGCCGGTATCCTTCGCGATGGCCATATCGGCAATCTCGTCCAGCGCGTCCGGCGTGAATTCCAGCTCGACCCCGTCCATTTTGAACAGGCTCTTATACTGTTTCACCAACGCGTTTTTCGGCTCGGAGAGGATCCGGACAAGCGCTTCCCTGTCAAGCCCCGCAAGGGGCGCGAGCACCGGGATTCTGCCGACGATCTCGGGGATCAGGCCGTATTTCACAAGGTCCTGCGGGATCACCCGCGCCATGACCTTGCCCGCCTCGACCTCGTGCTTGGATTTGACGTCCGCCCCGAAGCCCAGCGCCGAGACGTTTTCACGCCGCTCGACGATTTTTTCGATGCCGTCGAACGCTCCGCCGCAGATAAACAGGATATTGGTGGTGTCGATCTGGATAAAATCCTGCTGCGGATGCTTTCTGCCGCCGTTAGGCGGCACGTTGGCGACGGTACCCTCGAGAATCTTCAGCAGCGCCTGCTGTACGCCCTCGCCGCTGACGTCGCGGGTGATGGAGGGATTCTCGCTTTTGCGGGCGATCTTGTCGATTTCGTCGACGTAGATGATTCCCTTCTCCGCGCGCTCCACGTCGAAATCCGCGGCCTGGATCAGGCGCAGAAGGATGTTTTCAACGTCCTCGCCCACATAACCGGCCTCGGTCAGCGTGGTCGCGTCGGCGATGGCGAAGGGCACGTCGAGGATGCGCGCCAGCGTTGACGCCAGCATCGTTTTGCCCACGCCGGTGGGACCCAGCAGCAGCACGTTGCTCTTCTGGATCTCGGTATCGGACTTGCCGCCGTAACGGATGCGCTTATAATGATTGTAAACCGATACTGCGAGAATACGTTTTGCCTCATCCTGCCCGATCACGTACTCGTCGAGCATCGCCTTGATCTCGCGCGGGGTCGGCAGCTTCGCCTGCGCCGGCGGATCCTTCATATATTTTCCGTGTTTTTCGGAATACTCCTGATCGCCGTCAATGATGGAGCAGCACAGATCCACACATTCGTCACAGATGAATACGTTGGGTCCGGCGATCATGCGCATGACCTGATCCTGCGTCTTGCCGCAGAAGGAACAGCGCACCTCTTTTTCAGGTCGGTTGTCATCCTGTCTTGCCAATGGAATGTCCTCCGTTGTCGGAAATTCTGATTTGTCGGGCTGCTTGCACCTCGTCTTGCGTCGCATACGACGCATATCGAGCCGCCACTGGCGGCATATCGAGTCGAACTTGTTCGACATATCGAGTCGGGACGTTAAGAAAACAGTCCGGTGGACTGTTTTTAGTCTCGACCGTCGCAGCTATGCTG
>CACYHJ010000403.1 GCA_902774165.1 Oscillospiraceae bacterium | reverse complement strand
AGGCGATGCCGAACTGCGCGGCAAGCTCCCCTTCCTCATCCACGTTGACTTTGCCGACCTTATAGGAACCGTCGGATTCCTCGCCGACCTCATCGACCACGGGAGAGAGCATCTTGCAGGGCCCGCACCAGCTTGCCCAAAAATCAAGAAGCACGGGGACCTCTGATTTCAGAACTTCCTGTTCAAAGTTTGCGCTTGTAATTTCTATAACTGCCATTGTTTTTTCCTCCTGGATTTTCTTTAATGATATATTACAACCCTTCGGCAGAATTGTAATCTGAATCTGTTTTTTCAGTCGCTGTAATCCCTGTCAAGGGAGATATGCACCCTGTATTCCGGATAAAGCTCCTGAATCTGCCGCGCCAGCCCGTCGCGCAGCGCGAACGGGTCCTTGACCTCAAAATCCACCACCACGTCAAAATTGATCAAGTCAGCATCAACATAGAATCCGTGGATCTGGAGGACGCCGTCCACCGCTTTCGCAACGTCAGTCACCTTTTCGCGCATCTGCGCCTGAACGCTGTCCGACGAATCAACAGCGTAAATCCCGATGGTGAGATACACGCCGTACTCGGCGAAAATCGCCTGCTGGATCTTTCTTGTGAGCGCCGCGATCTCTTTTGCCGTAAGCGTATCGGCGATCTCGATGTGCACCGATCCGATTTTGATCTCCGGGCCGTAATTATGCAGCGTCAGGTCATAGGCGCCGCCGACGCCGTCGTACGCGGCAATTTTCTGTTTGATGGCGCGGGTCAGTTCACTTTCTTCCCGTTCGCCGATAATCCGGTTCAACGCTTCAATCAGAAGCTCTATGCCGGATTTGACGATCACAATCGAGATCAGCGCGCCGAGATAACCGTCGACGGAGATATGCCAGACAAGCATGACCACGGCGGAAACCAGCGTGGCGGCTGATATAATCGAGTCAAACATGGCGTCTTTTCCGGACGCCGCAAGGGAATCGGATCTGACCTGTTTTCCCTTTCGCTGGAAATAGATTCCCAGGATGATTTTCACCGCGATCGCGACGGCGATAATAATCAGCGTCGGCACGGAATACTCCGGCTCGGTCGGGTCAAAAATCTTTTTTACCGACTCCACCAGCGACGATACGCCCGCCGCCAGCACAAGACCGGCGATGATCATGGAGCTTAAATACTCGATTCTGCCGTAGCCGAAGGGATGTTTTTTATCCGCAGGCTTCGCGGCAAGCTTCATGCCGACGATGGTGATCACCGAGGACAGCGCGTCGCTCAGGTTGTTCACCGCGTCCATCACGATGGCGACAGAGCCGGAGATCAGCCCGACGGCCGCCTTGAAGGCGACGAGGAAAACGTTGCCCGCGATGCCGATGATGCTTGTTCTGACGATCTCCCGCTCCCGGGAGACCGTATTTTCAGGGTTATTTTTACTCACAGCAGCGCAGCGACCTTTGCGTCGATATGCTCCGGTTTCTCGGTGGAGGCAAACCTGCCGACGACATTCCCGTCACGGTCCACAAGGAACTTCGTGAAATTCCATTTGATCCGGCTGCCCAGCGCGCCCTTCTTCTGAGATTTCAGATAAGTATAGAGCGGAGCCTCATTCTCCCCGTTCACGTCGATTTTCTTGAACTGCTTGAACGAGGTGTTATACTTCAACGTGCAGAAAGAGTGGATTTCCTCATCGCTCTCCGGCGCCTGGCCGGCAAACTGATTGCAGGGGAAATCGAGAATCTCAAACCCCTGGTCGCGGTATTTTTCATAAAGCGCCTCAAGGCCCTCATACTGCGGAGTAAAGCCGCAGCCGGTCGCGGTGTTGACAATCAGCAGAACCTTTCCCTTATAATCCGAAAGAGAAACATCATCGCCCTGATAATCTTTGACGGTAAAATCATAGATGCCCATCATTCTGTCTCCTTTCTTTCATCGCAATCCGTATTGACAGTTTTCCCGAAAGCATCGGGATTATGCCCTCAATTAAATTGCTTACAATTTAATTATAAACAATCTTTATCATTTGTCAACCCTTTTCCATAAAAAAACCGGAACGAATTCTCGTTCCGGAAGACAACGCTTGTCTTTTGATTATTCCGCCTTCTGCGCGGCGAAGCATTCGCTGCAAAGGATGTCGGGTTTATTGCGCAGCGTTGCGGGAACCTGGCAGGTCTTTCCGCAATTGGAGCAGGTGACCTCGATCAGCTCGCGGCCGGATCTGCTGGCAGCCTTTCTTGCGTCACGGCAAGATTTGCATCTCTGCGGCTCATTTTCAAAGCCTTTTTCGGCATAAAACTCCTGTTCACCGGCGGTGAAAATGAATTCATTGCCACACTCTTTACAGACGAGTGTTTTGTCTTCGTACATCGTGGTTCTACCTCACTAAAAAAATTTTTGTCTCATTCCGTGAACAGGGAAAAAAGAGAATGAGGCTGCTTTACTGTGTAACCGGGTTCAAAAAAAAATCTCACCGAATACACGTTGCATATATAATACCGCAATATTTTGATTTTGTCAATAAAATTTTACAAAAAAAACTGATATCAAAATGCGATTTTTTAATTTTCAGTGATTCATTACAAAACCTTAGACAAAAAGTCCCGAAGGCGATCATTTTTCGGCGCGCTGAAAAACAGATCGGGCGTATTCTCCTCAAGAATCAGACCCTCGTCCATGAACAGGACCCGGGTGGCGACCTCGCGGGCAAAGCCCATCTCATGGGTCACAACCAGCATGGTCATACCGCTGTCCGCCAGCTCCTTCATCACGTCAAGGACCTCTCCGACCATTTCCGGGTCGAGGGCGCTGGTCGGCTCGTCGAAGAGCATGATCTCCGGATCC
>CACYHJ010000402.1 GCA_902774165.1 Oscillospiraceae bacterium | reverse complement strand
GCTTTTCCGCGATCTCCCGGTTCTTGATATCGCCCACCACCCGCAGGTCGAGCATATCGTTGACGCTTTCCGCGCCCAGCGGCAGCGGCAGCGCGAAGGTGACGTAAGGGTGCGGGTTGAAGCCCTCGGTGTACCAGATGGGGATATCGGTGCGGCGAAGGCACCGCAGCACCGCGCGGTTCAGGTCCAGATGGGAGACGAACCGCAGCAGGCCGCGTTTTTCAAAGATCAGTCTTACGTCTCGCATCGCAGTGCCCTCCGTTCAGTTTGTTCGCTCCGCACCCTGCGCACTGAATGCGGCAGTGGGGCGTGGTTTCACCCTTTTTCGCCTTTTCGGCCTCGCGCATCAGAAAACGCTTGTCGATGCCGTAATCCAGATGGTCCCAGGGCAGGATCTCGTCGTAATCCCTGCGGCGGTTGGCGTAGAACGTCGGGTCGATTCCGACGGCGTCGAACGCCTCCAGCCATTTGTCATAACGGAAGCTGTCCTCCCAGCTGTCAAAGGTGCAGCCGTGCCGCCAGGCGTATTCGATCGCGTCCGCAAGACGGCGGTCGCCGCGCGCCATCACACCCTCCAGGGCGCTGACCGCGGGCGTATGGCAGCTGACGGAGGCTTTTTTCGTGGTGACGCAGGCGCGCAGATATTCCTGTTTGCGGATGAATTCATCCTTTTCGTCCTGCGGCTCCCACTGGAAGGGGGTGAAGGGCTTGGGCACGAAATTCGACGCGCTGACACTCACCTGCACGCCCTTGCCCTTGGGCTTGTCCGGGTTTCGGTAGAATTCGTTGACGACCTTCTGGGCAAGCTCGGCGATGCCTTTCACGTCCTCGTCGGTCTCGGTGGGCAGTCCCAGCATAAAATAGAGCTTGACCGCGGTCCTGCCGCCGGCAAACGCTTCGCGGGAGGTCCGCAGGATCTCTTCTTCCGTAATATTCTTATTGATCACGTCCCGCAGCCGCTGTGTGCCCGCCTCCGCGGCGAAGGTCAGCCCGCTCTTGCGTACCGAGGAGAGCCGTTCCAGCAGCTCCCGGTCGAAGTTGTCGATGCGCAGGGACGGCAGCGCGATGTTGATCTGCCGGGGCTCGGTCCAGTCCAGCAGCATGTTCAGCAGCTCTTTGATGTGGGTGTAATCGCTGCTGGAGAGGGAACAGAGCGACAGCTCGTCGTAGCCGGTGGCCTCGCAGAGGGCGAGACTCTGCTTGCTGATCGTCTCCGGGCGCTTCTCGCGGATCGGGCGGTAGATAAAGCCCGCCTGGCAGAACCGGCAGCCCCGGATGCAGCCGCGGAAGATCTCGTGCACCGCCCGGTCAAAGACGATCTCGGTATAGGGCACCACGAAATTCGTGGGGTAGTACACGTTGTCAAGATCCGCGACGTTCGCTTTCGTCGCCTTCGCGGGGGCGGATTTCAGCGGCGTGACGGCATTGATTGTATGGTCTTCATTGTAGGTCACGTCATAAAGCGAGGGCACGTAAACGCCGGTGATATGGGAGGCCTCTTCAAGAAAATCCGCCTTGGAGCCGCCGTTTTTCTTGTATTTTTTATAAAGGTCGATCAGCTCGTTCATTACGTCCTCGCCGTCGCCCAGCATGAACAGGTCGATGAATTCCGCCATCGGCTCCGCGTTGCAGCAGCAGGGGCCGCCCGCCACGACCAGCGGCGTCAGGTCGGGCCGGTCCTTCGCGCGCACCGGCAGGCCGGCGAGGTCGATCATGTTCAGCACGTTGGTATAGCATAGCTCATACATCAGCGTAAAACCGATGATATCAAAGTCGCCCAGCGGGTCTCCGCTTTCCAGACCGAAGAGCGGAAACCCGCCCTCGCGCATGACCTGTTCCATATCCTCCGCCGGCGCGAACACCCGCTCGCACCAGGCGTCCTCCCGTTCGTTGATCAGGCCGTAAAGGATCTTCATGCCGACGTGGGACATGCCGATCTCGTATTTGTCCGGGAAACAGAACGCGAAGCGCACGTCCACGCTGTTTTTGTCCTTATAGACCGCGCCCTGCTCGTTGCCGGTGTATGCCGCGGGCTTCTGTACCCTCAGAAGCTGTTTTTCCAGTTCTTTGTTCATGATTTCACTTCTAATCCGTTCTAATTCAATCATATTTTATCATAAAAAACCGGCAGATACAAGACCTGCCGGCTGTTTTACCTGAATTGCGTTAAAGATCATAAACATTGCCGTAGCGCGTACGGGCGGGAAGCGGTTTCTTCTCCGCCGTGGTGATGACCGCGTCGGTGTATTCCCCGTCTCTGTAATAAGTGATCTGGATCCGGTCGCCCGCGGCGACGTCCAGAAGGGCGCTGCGGACGTCCGCGAGCGTGGCGACGGTTTTGCCGTTGACGCTGGTAATCACGTCGTTCGCCTTCAGACCGGCTGCGGCGGCGGGGCCGTTTGCGTCAAGATCCACCACATAGACGCCGGGCACCAGATGGTAGGTCTGGATCGTATTCTGCGAGATCGTCTGCAGCGATACCGAGAGCATCGGCTTGTTTTTCGGGTAGCCGTACTGCACGATCTCAATAATGCTTTTCACCACGTTGTCGATGGGGATGAAGAAGGAGAGCCCTTCGATGGAGCTGTCGGAATATTTCCCCTCCACGATGCCGACGACCTGACCGTTCATATTGAATACGGGGCTGCCAGAGTTGCCGGGATTGATGGCGGCGTTGGTCTGGATCATGCGCAGCGCCTCCGTGTCGCCGGTGATGAGCCGGTCCGTGGCGCTGATCACGCCGTTGGTCAGCGAGCCGGTCAGGGTGCCGAGGGGATTGCCGATGATGATGATCGGGTCGCCCACGTCCAGCTTGG
>CACYHJ010000401.1 GCA_902774165.1 Oscillospiraceae bacterium | reverse complement strand
TCTTTGTCAACGTCTTCGTCGGTAACTTCCGCGCTGACCTCTTCGATCTCAACGCCCTTGTAATCCTTCACTTCGAATTCCGGATAGGTAGCAACAGTAACTGTCACTTCGAATCCTTCACCCTTCTTCAGCTCGCCGAACTCAGCCTTCGGATAATCGATGACATCCAGCTCCAGCTGATCCAGCGCGATGGGATACTGCAGGGAGAAGAGGTTGTTGATAGCATCTTCGAAGAATACGCTTTCGCCGTAGTGCTTCTCAATGATGCTTCTGGGCGCCTTGCCCTTGCGGAAGCCGGGCACGTTGATTCTGCCCTTCTGCTTATTGTAAACTCTCTGGATCGCGGCCTCGAAAACGTCGCCGTTCACGCAGAAGGCAAGCGTATACTCGTTGGTATCGGTCTTTTCCGCCGAGCCGGAACCGGCTTCATAGGGAACCTGGACTTTCTCTTTTTTGCCGTCCTCGTTCTTGCGGGTCTCTTCCTTGTTGAGTGTAAGCGTAAGCTTGTCTGCCATGTTGATTAACCTCCGTGTTTCCACTTTTTTATATAATTATATAATAATTAACTGAACTATTATATCAGATGTATTCTGAAATTTCCACATATTTTTGTGATTTTTTTAAAATATTTCTCCGTCCCGTGCGATCAGCCTGGGCGCAAAGCCCAGAAAATCGGCGGAAACAAGAGAAAACGTGATTCCCGACCGCTCGATTTTGCGGAACCGGTCCGTCCGCTCATCGTGCAGATGGCCGAAAAAACAGCGGCGGATGCCGTATTCCAGCAAAACGTCAAAAATTTCACGGCACACGTCGTCTTCATAAATCGGCGGATAATGCAGGAACACCACCGGTTCGGCGCCGGAATCCTTCGCGCTCTCAAGCGACAGCCGCAGCCGTCCCGCTTCGCGCCGCAGGACCTTGTCGTCGTCCCCCGCGTCCGGCATCCAGCCGCGGGTACCGCAGACGGCGATATTTTCACAAATCGCGGAATTGTTGTGCAGGAACGAAATGCTCTCAAGTCCGTGACGCTCTTTCATTTCGTTCAGCTTCTTCATGGAGTTCCACCAGTAGTCATGATTGCCCTTGAGAATCAGCTTTCTGCCGTTCAGGGAATCAAGAAACGCGAGATCCGGCACGGCCTGTTCCTCGGTCATACCCCAGGAGACGTCGCCGGGGATCACAACCGTATCCTCAGCGCCCACCAGAACGTTCCAGTTTTTTTCCAGCCGCGGGATATGATTCTGCCAGCCGGGGAAAATATCCATCGGTTTTCTGGCGCCGAAGGACAGATGCGTATCGGCAATCGCCCAGACAGACATATTTACCCTTCTTTCTTTATGTATCTTTTCCCCCGCGGCGGCAAACAATAAGACCGACAGAGGGGGTGAAACCATGAACGGCAAAAACGCAAAAGACAAGACGCATATCATCTGCGACGCGGAAAACTGCGTTTACAACAACCGCAGCGGGCGCAAATGCACCGCGGGCGAGGTCCGCGTCGGTACGGCGCACGCGTCGAACAGCGCGGAGACCATCTGCGCCACGTTCGTCTGCGGCGACAGAGACTGACCGCGCGGGTCAATCGCCGACGTTCAGCATTTTATAGACCTGAGCTTCCATCGCTTCCGCGGAGCAAACGTCGGTAAAGCGCGGCGTTTTGCCCTTCAGGGTGACAAGCTGCGTCGGAGCGGCGACGCCGGTGACGCGCGTCAGCTCCTCCAGGGTCGCGAATTCGTCGCCGGCCGCGGATTCCGGAGACACCGCGTCAAGCACGGCGGCGGAGAATTTATAGGGGCTGGCGGTGGACGCGATCACGTTGGGCGTGCGGTCCCCCGTCTCCCCGACGTAATTCTCATAAACGGTGACGGCGACGCCCGTGTGGGTATCGCAGAGATAACCGTCTTTGCCGAACAGGTTCCCGATGGTGCGTTTCGTCGCGTCGTCGCCGCAGAAGCCGGCGGCAAAGCTCTCTTTGACCTTTGCGGCGATCTCTTCGCCGACGTCATATTTTCCGCTTTCCGCCAGCGCGCCGAACAGCGCGCGGATCTTCGCGTCGTCGCCGCCGCTGAGCATGTAAAGAAGCCGCTCCAGATTGGACGAAATCAGAATATCCATCGAAGGCGAAACCGTGGTATAGAATTGACGGTTCCGGTCGTATACGCCGGTATGGATGAAATCCGTCAGCACGTTGTTGGCGTTGGAGGCGCAGATCAGCTTGTTGACCGGCAGGCCCATCCGCTTGGCGTAGTACGCCGCGAGGATGTTGCCGAAGTTGCCGGACGGCACCACGACGTCGAAAGGAGTGGGGGAGTGGGCGAGTGGGCGAGTGGGGGAGTGGGCGAGTTTTCCTGCGGCCAGAACGTAGTAGGCGACCTGCGGCACGAGGCGGCCGGTGTTTATGGAGTTCGCCGAGGAGAGCGTGACGCCATGCGCGGCGGCGGAGGCGTTTATGGCAGGGTCGGCGAAGATGCGCTTCACGGCGGCCTGCGCGTCGTCGAAGTTGCCGCGTATGCCTACTGCGTGCACGTTGGCGTCAGCGGGGGTCGTCATCTGTAGCCGCTGGATGCGCGACGTGCCTGTCGCCGGATAGAAGACGATGATCTCCGTTCCGTCCACGCCCGCAAAGCCCTGCATCGCGGCGGAGCCGGTGTCGCCGCTCGTCGCCGTGAGCACGAGGACGCGCCTGCCGCCGGCCGCATGGCGCATAAGGACGGGGAGCATCGAGAGGGCGACGTCCTTGAACGCGCCGGTCCTGCCGTGGAAGAGCTCGAGCATGTGGAGTCCGCCGACCTCGCGGATGGGAACGGGGTCTTCTGCGG
>CACYHJ010000400.1 GCA_902774165.1 Oscillospiraceae bacterium | reverse complement strand
AAGTGTAAATTTGGCATGAGTATATCAGATGATATCTATTTGTATATTTGACTGACACTAATGCCTAATGCCCAGTGCCTGATGCCTAAATTCTGATTTGTCGCTCCGCGATAAATCAGAATTTGAATAAATCAAATAAATCCCGAAAATCAACAACGACCCGTTGAATCCCCATGCGATCAGGATGACGGCAAACAGAATAAAAACGGATACAACGGAAAAAACGCCTGCCGCGCGCAGGCGTTTTTCCGTGTCCGTCGCTTCCCGCCCGGCAAGACGCGCCCGCAGGATCCGGTAGCCGTCCAGGGGCCTTGTGGGCAGAAGGTTCATGAGCCCCAGCGTCGCGTTCGTCAACGCGAGCAAAGAAAAGATTTCTTTCGGAATTCTTCGGGAAAGAAGAAAGAACAGGCCGGCAAGCGCAAGACTTACCGCGGGTCCCGCCGCGGCAACGCCCAAATCCTGCCGGTAGGAGGTCAGACGGTTTCCTGGACTGATCGCACCGCCGACCGGAGAGAGCTTCATTTGCGCTGTTTTGACGCCGCAAAGCTTCAGTGCGATCAAATGCCCGGTTTCATGGGCTGCGGCGGAAAACAGCGCCGCAGCCAGAGGCGCTCCCTTGCCCGCGCCGAAGACCAGCGCGGCGGCGCAGAGCTCCGGAAAGCCGACAGCGATCGTAATTCCCCGGAGCTTAAGCTTCATAGATTCCGCCGAAGATATTTTCGATTGCGTCGACACACTGGCCGTCGATTCTGTATTCCAGATGCAGATGCGGCCCGGTGCTGTCGCCGGTGGAGCCGACGAGGGCGACGGTCTCTCCGGCGCGGACCGTCGTTCCCGGCGTTACAAGAATCTGCGAGCAGTGCTGGTACAGCGTCTGCAGGGTCCCGCGCTCGTCCTTCCCGTGGTCGAGAATCAGAAATTTTCCCCGCCCCTTCGTACGGTCCACCAGCGAAACCGTACCGTCAAACACTGCCCGGATCGGCGTGCCGGAAGGCGCAGAGATGTCGGTCCCCTTATGATTTTCACTGGAATGGCTGATGGGGGAGATCCGTCCGCCGTAACCGGAGCTGACGCGTCCGGAAACAGGGACCACCGGCTGCGCCATCAGCATAGCGTCAAGAAAATCTCTGCCCCCTTCCTCGTCGGCGGTCAGACTGATCCTCGGCTCCTCCTCAAAGGCGTACGCGTCCTTTGACGCGGTCTTTTGTTCCTGCGCCGCGCTCGCCGTGGTCTGCGGCGGCAGGGTGACGCCTTCCTCGCCGGCAGGGTCCTTTTCAAACAAAGCTCTGATCTCGTCGTAGCTCATATCGTTTTCCATATAAGCCCGGTATTCCTCCCGCACGCCCTCGCCGCCGTCGGGCGACAGCTTCGAGATCAGCGTCACCGCGCCGAGAATCGCGGCGCAGAGAATCAGCTGCAGCGTCGTGATCCGCACGAAAAACTCCTTTTTCGGTTCTTTGCTTCGTTTCTGCTGTTCCATAGTCTGTTGATCCTTCCTGTATTTTTTCGGCAGGACGCCTTGATAAAGATTTATGTCCGGCAAACAAGAATCATTCCTTGCCTGATTAAAAATATGTATTGACAACAGCGCCTGCAGAGTTTAAAATAGATCTGAAAAAACAATCCGCGTAATAAAGGAGTTGAGGAAATGGACGCTGGGCCCGGCAGTAGTATTCACCGATGTAATAAGCAGCAAATACAGCCCGTCGATTTCCCCGACCCGAAAACCGCCGCGCGCGGTTGACACGCCGAGGATAATATAGCCGTATTGCTCCTTATTATGTCTTTTGATGAAAAAGAATAATAGGGAGGTCTTTCTTTATGAGAGATGAAATCGTCGAATTGATCGCAAAGAAGAAGTATAAAAGCCTTTACGATCTTCTGGACGTGATGAATGAGGTCGATATTTCGCTCCTGATGACCGAGCTGGACCGCGAGGATCTTGTGCGCGTGTTCCGGCTTCTGTCCAAGGACAAGGCGGTCGACGTGTTCGCCGAGATGGACCCCGACGTGCAGGAGACCCTGATCGCAGGTCTTACCGATAACGAGCTGCAGAAGGTCATCAGCGAGATGTATCTTGACGATACGGTGGACCTGATCAGCGAGATGCCGTCCACGGTGGTCAAACGAATTCTGAAAGCGTCGACGCCCGATCAGCGAAAGCAGATCAACGAGCTTCTGAAATACCCGGACGACAGCGCCGGCAGCATCATGACCACGGAGTTCGTCGAGCTTCGTTCCAACATGACCGTTGCCGAAGCGATCGAGGGGATCCGTCGCGAAGCAATCGACAAAGAGACCGTTTATACCTGTTACGTGCTGGACGCGACCCGCCATCTTGAAGGCATCGTCACGGTGAAAGATCTGCTGATCTCAGACGACGACACGAAGATTGCGGATATCATGGAGGAGAATATCATCTCCGCCCGGACGCTGGACGACCAGGAAGAGGTCGCGAAGCTGTTTGATAAATATAATTTCCTGGCTTTGCCTGTGGTGGATTCCGAAAACCGCCTTGTGGGTATCGTCACCGTCGACGACGCCATCGACGTCCTGCAGGAAGAGACCAGCGAAGACTTCGAGATCATGGGCGCGGTCACGCCCTCCGACGAAACCTATTTCAAGACCTCTGTCTTCAAGCACGCGCTGCACCGCATCCCGTGGCTTGCGCTGCTGATGATCTCCGCCATTATCTCCGGCAGCATCGTCGAACGGTATAACAACGTGTTCGGCGCGTTCCCGCTGCTGGTCTATCTTCTTACCAACATCACCGACACCGGCGGCAACAGCGGCACCCAGGCATCCACCCTGATTATCCGCGGCCTT
>CACYHJ010000399.1 GCA_902774165.1 Oscillospiraceae bacterium | reverse complement strand
CAAAGAGTACAAAAAGAAGCAGGAAGTATTCAAGCTCCTTACGAGTGCAGGCATGTACCATTCTGCGAAGCAGGGGGACGAGCGCATAGATTCCGATCATCATGGGAAGATACCAAAGATGATAATGGCCGGAAAGAATGCATTTGAGATAATCCTTTACGGAATATACTTCCGGATGGAGCGTCAGATACCCGAGCGTGCCATAGAGGAAGGACCATACCGCGTAAAGGATGAAAAGCCGGAGAATATAATGCGTCCAGAGGCGCTTTGTGGAAAGAAGCCGATCCTTCGAGAGGAACAGGGCGCCGCTTAGCATCACGAAAATTGGGACGCCAAAACGAGAAAGCACGTTGATCGCATTGGTCAGAAACCAATCCGTGCTCTCTAAGGGAAGGTCATACCAACGCTGCGCCGTCGCATGAAGCACCACGACGCTGAAGGCCAGGCCGAGCCATGCGCCCGCCCACTTGCCGTAGAGCGCCGCGCCCACGACGATGGGGACCAGGGTCAGGGTGATCGAAAAGGGGCCGATTTTCGGAATGCTCGAGCTCACCAGCTGGAGCACGACCACCAGAGCGGTCAGAAGTCCCGTCATGACAAGAGGGACGACCCGCTGTTTTGTGTTTGCGTTCATATTCAATTTTCCTTTCTGCTACTGCTCCATAAGGACCGGGCGCGTCAAACACTCCGCGCCGGCGCCCCGGGGAAGAGATTTTCCCCTGCGGATGCAATGCATGATTATTATAGCAGGGATCGGGGAATTGTCAATAGTTGAGGTAAATTCTGATTTATCGCGGAGCGATAAATCAGAATTTAAGTCCCGAGTACCGAGACCCGAGTCTCGAGGCGTTAAAATCTGAGCAGGATTACGATAAAAAAAGCCTCGGTTTATCTCAATTTTCACCAAGTCGCACAGGCTTTAAGTTTGCACCTTGGATCCCGAGTACCGAGACCCGAGTCTCGAGGCGTTGAAATCCGAGCAGGGTTACGATAAAAAAGCCTCGGTTTATCTCAGTTTTCACCAAGTCGCACAGGCTTTAAGTTTGCACCTTGGGTCTCGGGTCTCGGGACTCGAGACTGTAAATTCTACCCAAAAATCCACATCAAAATTCATGCACCTTTTTTCTCATTTCCTGTCACAAAATCGGATTCTGCAATTGTCATATATGAATAGAAGCTGTTTTCGTTGACAAAAAAAACGGACAGTGATATTATATACATATAAAAATTGTGTTTGATTTTACGGAAAGAACCGTCCGGGCAAGGTCCGTTATCCGACGTTATTTCCGGAAAATCTCTTCTTATCGGGAGGAATCAGATGATGAAAATGAAACGATTTGCCGCGGTTCTGCTGTGCGCGGTCCTGCTGACGGGCTCGGCGCTGCCGGCGCTCACCGCCTCGGCGAAGCTCTTTTCTCTGGGCGACGTGAACGGCGACGGAAAGATCACCAGCACCGACGCCCGGATCGTGCTGCGCCACTGCGCGAAGCTTGAGCCGCTTTCCGAAACACAGGAGAAGGCCGCAGACGTGAACCGTTCCGGCAAGGTCAACTCCGCCGACGCGCGCACCGCGCTGCGGGTCGCCTCCCGGGTGGAGACGCTGACCGTGGGGCCGGACGAGGTCTTCGACGACGGACGGCGGGAGCACGCGCTGGACCCGGCGAACGAAACGGCGGTCAATGATTTTATCAAAGCGATCTCAGCCGGGAGATATCTTTTAACCTGCGAAATAAACGCAGACGGCGAAACGGTGCCCATGCGTCTGGTGTGTTTAGAGGAAGACATTCGCATGCACACGCAGATGTCCGGCGTCGCCCTGGATTTTGCGATGATCGGCGGAAAATACTATTTGATTTCCGACGCGCACAAGTCTTATCTTGAAGTGACCGACTCCGTCGTCCATACGCTGGGCCTTGATATGAGCGAGCTGACTCCCGTCACGTTTGAATTCGATGTCTCCGACGCCGAATGGATCCAAAAGGAAACGCCTTCCGGAACCGTTGAGTGTTATACGTTCACTGCCGAAGACGGCAGAGTCGGGATCCTGGCGTCGGGAGGAAGCGTCGTCGGTTATACCCTTACAACGGAGATAGAGGAGACAACCGAGATGACGGTGACAGAATTCCGGTCCGACGTCACGCGCTCGGAGATCGACGTTCCCGCGGACTACGAAAAAAAGGATATGACGGCGTTTATCATGGATATCGTCAGCGATATGGACGAAGGGATCACCTTCCCCGTTGAGACGGATCCGGAGGATATGGAACCGTTTTTCCCGCAGTTTAAAAAGCTCGACTGGACAAAAGAAGAAATCCTCGCGAAATACACGCAGGTCATGAACGTCACCCGGGCGGAGGCAAAAAGCTTTATAATGGACGAGTATTACGAGATCATCGACGTCTCCGACGGCAGCGCCGGCAACACGCTCGGCAGCATTGTTCAGGACATTCTGAACGATCAGGAACAGCCCGGGGAGATCGTATGCGACAACCCGTCCCTGATCCCGCCCGCCAACAACGCGGGCGTGGGCTGCGCTCTTACGGACGCGGACGCAATCGAATACGCCGCTGTCTATGACCTCTGCGACGGCGACGCCCTCCTGATCATCGAGCTGAAGCCGGAGAAAAATCCGGAGCCGATGGACCCGGAAACCGGCGTGAGCCCCTCCTTCACCGGCAGCGTATTCAACATTCCGTCGCAGAAGAAAACAAAACAGATCCTGAATGAAACGCTTGACCGGGTGCCCGGCGCGTCGCTGCAGTCGCTGGATCTGGAAACGCAGTCCTGCACCGTAATGTGTTATTTCAATACCGAAACGAACCGGGCG
>CACYHJ010000398.1:816-3646 GCA_902774165.1 Oscillospiraceae bacterium | reverse complement strand
CGGCTGCCCGAAATGGTTCCGGATCGTTTCAATCTCCGCGGCGTTCTGCTCTGCAATAAACAGATCGATGCTTGCGGAAAAATCCGTAAGAAACCGTTTCGTTTGCTTTGTGTCGCACAAAAGGCAGTGTTTGATCTCCCGTTTGTACCGTTTTAGCTCCTTTTTCAGGTGCGGGTCCATAAAATTTCCTCCTCTCTGCCGTCGGGAGCCGACGTTTCCGGCGGGTGATATATTGTTTTTGGACACATATAGTATAGCATGTTATCTTTATTTGTAAATACCTATTCTGCCATAATATCTATTGACAACAATATATTTGTCATGTTAAAATAAGAACGAAATAAAACGGCACAGTTGTTTTACCATACTGTGCCCGGATGTTTTACAGACAGAAAGGACGGATCCGAAATGAAGTGTTTCATCAAAATCTTCAGCATTATTCTGACGGTTGTCTTGTTGGTCGGCATGGTCCCTGCCGACGTTTTCGCCGAGTTTGTCACAGGCCCCGGATACGAAGGGGATCTGAGCGCGGACGATATTCTTTTGACCGACGCGCCCGAGGACGACAGAATCCCCGCTGAGCCGGACGATGCGGAGAACGGCGCTTCAATTCCGGATGAGATCGGGGAGGAAGATTTCCCAGACGCGGAGGACAACCCCTATGCCGCAGCTCCCGAGACCCTTGAAATCGTCTCAGAACGAGAGGAAAAACGCGGCGAGCGGGAAAAGCATTTTCTTCTTGCCGGCGGCGCGTTTGAGGCGGTGCAGTATGAAACTGCCGTGCATTATCGCCCCGGCGGAACCGAGGCGTGGCGGGAGATCGATAATACCCCGGTTGAAAGCGCGGACGAATGCGGCGATAAGGTTTTTGTCCTTGCGGATTCGCCGGTCAACGTCATGTTTTCCGCAGCCCCGGAGGGCGGGTATCTCGCGGCTTATGAGGTCGAAGGTCACAGAATCGCGCGGCTGACCGACGGCAAACAGGCTGTATCCGCGCCGGAAATCAGACGCGTTGAGGTGGAAAACAGCCTTAAAATAAAGCGCGTTACCGATTGCCTTGAAAAGAACGAGAGCAGAATTACATACAGAGCATTTGAAAAAGACGCGGACCTTGAGTTCGTCGTCGCCGGCGATACGCTCAAAGAGAACTATATCCTCAACACAAAAGACGCCGGGAATACGTTTACGCTTCTTTATGACATCGGCGGCCTGCAGCCCGAACAGAAAGATCCGCAGACCGTCGCGCTTCTGGATGCGGACCGAAACGAGGTCCTTGCCATGTCCGCTCCGTATATGTATGACGCGGCGGGCGATTATTCCCCGGAGGTTTCGTTGACGGTCGCCGGGTTCGACGAAGGGCTTCTTGCGTTGACGCTCTCCGCGGACAGATCCTGGCTGGACGCGAAGAACCGCGTTTATCCCGTAACGGTGGATCCTTTTTATAACCAGAAAAGCACTTCTTTATATAACGACGCGACCGCGCTTTATTCAAACCCTTACGGCGGCAACCCTTACGGCACGCTGCTCGTCGGCGGCAACAGCGTTTACGGCAGATCGCGGGGATATATCCAATTCCCGACCCTGCCGACGCTCTCCGCGGGAGATATGGTGATCGGCGGCACGCTGAACCTCGCGCAGTTCCCGGGAACCGACGGCTTTTCCAGCGCGACCGGCGCGACCTCCATGTACGTTTTTGCCCGCCGCGTCACCTCCGCGTGGACGGAATCCGCAATTGTCGGCAGCACCGGCTTCAATAACCTGCCGACCCACAACGGCAACGTCGTCGACTATGTGGTCACAAATCAGCTCTCCGTTGCGGATTGGCGCAAATTCGACCTTACCAAGGCGGTAAAGGAGTGGTATGACGATCCTTCGCAGAATCACGGCGTTGTGTTGATGTCCCCGGTGGAAACAGAGCAGGTCTGTACCATGTTCGCCTCGACGAATTATCCCGCCAACACGGGAAAACCGATCCTGACGGTGCTGTATCTGAACAACCGGGGCCTTGAGGACCGCTGGACCTATCATTCGGTTTCGCTGGGCGATTCCGGTACGGCGCAGGTCTGCGACAGCACCGGCAACCTTGTCTTTACCGCGCCGGTCACCCATACCAACGGGTTAAAAGCGCCGCTGAGCGTTTCGCTGGTGTATAACGGTTACCTTGCTTCCGTCAGCGGTCTGGGCGGCAAGGGCTGGAATTTTGACTTTGAGCAGAAGCTGCAGACGATCGCCTCCGGCGACGAGCTCTACACCAACGGTTATCGCTATATCTATACCGACGGCGACGGGACCATGCATTACTTCAAAACCGGCGACAATAACGAAATCGTCGACGAAGAGGGAATGAACCTGAAAATCACGGTTGATTCCGGCAATAACGACGCAAAATTCACGATTGTTTCCGACGGCGGCAGCAAAATCGTGTTCAACAGCAGCGGGCAGCTGCGCAAGCTGACGGACGCGGAAAACAGAACGGTTGAGTATCTCTATACCGGCGGGAAGGTCACAAGCGTCAAAGACGGCAACAACGCCGCGGCGACCGTGACGTATTCCGGCGGGCTTGTCTCCTCGGTCACCGACCCGAACGGCAGAGCCGTGACGTTTACCTATTCCTCCGGCCAACTGACAAAAATCACCTATCCGGACGCCGCCGAAACGGCGTTTTCGTACAGCGGCGGCCGCCTGTCCTCGGTCACGGGGATCGACGGCACGGGCGTATCGTTCGAATATGACGCGACGAGCGGAGCTGGCCTTTCCGTGACGAACCGCGTGACGAAGCTGTCCGAGCTTTCGACCGGCGCCGCGGTCGGCAATTATATCGCCTTTGAAT
>CACYHJ010000398.1:0-780 GCA_902774165.1 Oscillospiraceae bacterium | reverse complement strand
AAAACAATACGCTGACAAGCGCCGCCGTAAAATCGAAATACGTCTCGAACCTTGCGGTGAACCACAGCTTTGAAAACGGCACGGCAGGCTGGTCGACCTCTGTCGGCGAATTCTCCGCCGCAGCGGCGCTGCTCGGCAAAAAATCGCTGAAAATCGCCAACACCGCCTCCGGCGGCAGTACCGCGTACCAGCGCGTCGATACCGACGCCCGCCGTCTGATCGTCGGCAAAAAATACACCTGGTCCGCATATATCAAAACGACGGCGGCAAACGCCGACGCCTATCTTTACGTTACCTGCTGGGATTCCTCAACGGGTTCCTCCGTGCAGCTTTCCGTGGACGGCAGCAGGCATATCAACGACCTGACCGGCGGGTTCGAGCGGATCAGCGTCACGTTTACCGTGCGGGAGAATACCGATTTTATCAATATCGGTATCAAAATGAAAGGCACGTCGGGCTGTATTTACGCCGATTGCGGCCAGCTGGAAGCCGGCAGCGTCGCGAACGAATACAATCTGCTGGAAAACAGCGACTTTGAAAACCAGACCTCGACGGTCTGGACGGGGCAGAATCTGGAAGCCTCCGACGGTTATTATGAATCCGGCGTCAACGGCAGCTTCAAAATCGTCGGCGCGCAGGCAGTCAAAAAACGGTTCTATCAGAAAATCTTCGTCAACAAGCCCGGCACCACCGCGTTTTCGCTCTGCGGGATGGCGACGGCGAACCCGGTGCCTGCGGCGAATAAAAGCAACGTTCCGATCTTCGCGTTGAAAATTGAGT
>CACYHJ010000397.1 GCA_902774165.1 Oscillospiraceae bacterium | reverse complement strand
TACCGCGGGTGGTGAAAGCACCACGTCATATTCTTACGCGTAACAGGTCCGCCCTGACCGCGCGCCCCGCGCCGCGCCGTTCCCATCCGGCTACAATAACCTCCCGCCGGAGCGCCCCGCGGCGGCAGAAAAGGTGAATCACAAAAAAACGAAGCCGCTTCCCGTAAAAAGGAAACGGCTTTGTTTTCTGTTTTCTTTCAATCGTCCCCGCCGGACAATTCACGCGCCGAAGGCGCAATTCATGACGGAACGTCAATTCATGCGCCGACAGGCGCAATTCATGACGGAACGTCAATTCCTGCGCCGAAGGCGCAATTCATTTCGCCGCGGCGCTGCCGCCTCCAATGGTGTATTCATAAATGATCACCGGAGAAAGGCGGTTGTTTTCTTCGTCGATCAGATCAAACCGAATGCGAAAAACACCTTCGCCCGGCGCTTCAAAATAAAACGCCTGACGATCCTCCATTGTCCGGTCGCCGTGTTGATAAATATCCCGGACAGTTATTTCCGAGACTTCGATACCGTCGTCAGGCGTCACGTCCCAACGCCTGCCCGTGGGGTAATTGCTCAGATAGTCGATGGCGATCCGCTCGCCGGATTGAATATTTCTTTGAAGAACCAGCGGATCCAGCCTGCTCGCGGCGCGAAGGATTTTTCTCGCGTCAGACGCGCCGAGGGATCCGTTGCCGTTGACGTCGCCCGCGCTTAATACCTGTTCGTTCGCCGCTGCAATTCTCGCCGCACAGAGCAGGACGCAGCGCGCGTCAGCCGAACTGATCTGTCCGTCTCGGTTCACGTCGCCGGGGGTAAACCGCGCGTTTACCATAAGGTCAAAGTGTTCTGATTCTTCTTTGGTGATCAGATGCTCCTGAAAATCCGGCGGCAGCGTCTGGTTCTCATCCACCGGCATCACCGGGTACAGATCATCAAAGTCTTTTGATGCGGCAGAACCGATGGTTCCGAAGATTAAGAAAAAGATAAGAATGATGGGAAGAACCATGGATTTTTTGATGAATCTTTTCATAGACAGATACCTCCAATGTATTATCACAAAAACCGAAGGCTTCTGTTTTACCTCTCTGTTTTCTTTCAATCGCCCCCGCCGGGTCACGCGTTTTCGGACGTTTTCATTTTTTCGACCAGCTTCTCAAATTCCCCCGCGATGGTAAACGCCGCGCTCTCCCCCAGGGAGTTGGTCTCGTGGTAGTGGCGCTCGTCGTATTTATCGGTCGCGGTGTCGAGATAGGGCTTGGTCGGGTTCAGGATGAACTCGTTGGGCGGCACCACGTAGCCCGCCATATCGTTGGTCACGCCGAAGATCAGAAGGTCCTCGTCCCCGGCGATTTCCACAAGGGGCTTCGGGTTCGCCTCCGGCCCCTTGCCGGTGGCGGAGTGGTTCGCGTCCCGGTACCCGCCGTAGGCGAGGGGCGGGAATTCTTCGCCGGGCAGCATAAGGATATGCAGGTCGCCCAGCGCAAGATAGGACATTTCGGACTTGAGCGCCATTCTGAGCTCTCCCCTGTCGCAGGCGAACTTCGCGGAGCTCATGACCCTGAGCGCCGCAAGGAAATTCAGCACCGGGTTATCCACCGGGAAGTAGAAGGGCTGGGTGATCGAGCGGATCACCGGCGCAAGAACCCGGTCGTTGTCGACGGAAAGGGCGGCCTCCGCCAGCGCCTCTCCCTGCATCCGGGTGCGCTCCCAGTTGTTCTCGTCATATTCGCCGGGGTCCACCGCCCCGATGGCGCCGATGCCGAACAGCACGTTCGCGTCGGTGCGTCTGGCGAGGGTCTCGCGCAGGAAATAGGGATAATCCGCGCTGATCAGGCGGTTCCCGCCGCCCAGAGTATTGGGGTGCGCGGCGAAGTTCAGAAGCCAGATCTCCTCGCTGCCGTCGTCGGGCGTAAAGCGCAGACGGGTCAGGGTCTCGTGGAAGACCGCCGGTTTTCTGCGCTGGTGCTGCGCCCCCGGGACGGGGGCGGTCCCCACGCGGAGTACGCCGTCCCTGCGGTTCTGATACGCCTCGATCACCGCATCGTGGATCGACTGCGTGATTTTCTCCATATACTCCGGCACCTTGCCGGTCAGGGGCAGCCTGCCCCAGTAGCCCACGGTATCGAAGCTGCCGTGGGAGTGGGTGCAGCTCACGTTGACCGCGGCGCAGTTCGTCACCTTGATGAATACGTCCAGACGCTTGCGGATCTCGTTCACCTCGGTATTGGTCAGGCCGATGAAATCCGCGCAGACGTGCGCGACGCCGCCCTCGCCGGTGCCGATCCACATGGCGCGGACCGTCAGCGGGTCGTGCACGCCCTCCGCCTTTCTGCCGGGGCCGTGGCCCGCGATCACGTAGAACGCGGAATCAAGCGAATCGGGCATGACCTCCCGCACGGCAAAGCCGCACTGCCAGCGCCCGCCTCTGAGCACCACCGGCTGCGCGTCCGGAATGGGCGCGGCGGGCCTTTTTTTCTGCACTTTTTTGCTTTCCGCAAGAGAAATCTTTTTGACCGCAGACGCGGCGAGGGATGCGATGTCCATAGGTTTACCTCTTTTCGTTGTATTATTGATTAATGCGGAATTCGGAATGCGGAATTCGGAATTTCGGAAAAGCGCTTCGCGCCTTTTTATTATAGAATATGCAAAATATGCTTTTCAGAAAAAGATTTTACTATGATAATATCGAAAGATTTGTACACATATATTGAACTATTATCTAAAATTGGGGTACGGGGTGCAACCCCGTCATCTGAACCCGTCAAGATTTTTGGACAAATAAAGTTCGTAAAAACTAAAAGTTTCCTCAAATCGATGTTGGAGCCGACGTGGAGCGTAGCGGAACGAGGCTC
>CACYHJ010000396.1 GCA_902774165.1 Oscillospiraceae bacterium | reverse complement strand
ACGTGATACTCCTCGGTATTGTCGCCCTTTTCCGGCGCGGAGGAATGATACCGGCTGTCGCCGGAGATCCCGTATTCGGACACAAAGACCGGTTTTTCCGGCGCGTCGATATGATACCGGTCAAGAAGGGCGATATAGCTTTCCGCGTCTTCCCCGTCGGACAGGCGCAGACCCGCGGCGTCGGCGTTCCGGACAAAATTCTCCTCACCGACGGTTCTGATCTCATCCGCGGAGACGCACAGACGGCTGCGGTCGAAGCTTTTCAGCGCGTCGAACACCTTTTCCGCGGCGCGGGCGCCCTCCGCCGTTCCGCCGCAGTCCGCGGCGACAAAGCAGACGCAGGGATGATTATAATACTGCCGGGCAAGCTCCTCATACTGGGTCACAAGATTGACCGCCGATTCCTCGTTGGCGTAGCGGATCTCCAGCGGAAGCTCGCACCAGACCACGATGCCGTTTTTATCGCAGTATTCAAAGAATTCCTCGGTCTGATAGTAGTTGACAAGCCGCACCGCGTTGGCTCCGATCTCCCGGAGGGCGGCGATCGCGGCGGTATGGTCTGTTTTCGGCTGAACGCCGTCCTGCCCGTAGGACACGCCCCGCAGACGGATCTGCCGGCCGTTGATTTCAACGCCGTTCTTCCCCGCCGAGACCCGACGGAACCCGAACCGCAGCTCCCGCTCGTCCAGAATCTCGCCGTCCCGCAGCAGCTTCGCCCGCAGCTTGTACAGATAGGCAAGCTCGCTGCCGGGCTGCCAGAGGGCGGGGGTTTCCACGTCGATCACGGCGGTGGCGTCCTTCGGCGCGGCGGCCGCGGCGCCCACACAGGCGCCGGAGGCGTCATACACGGTAAAGCTGACGATATCGTAGTTCACCGGGTTGGAAATTCTCGCCACGACGGCGACCTTGCCGACGCCGTCGCTGACCCGGGTGTTGACGTAGATGCTGTCGGACCCGTTTTCACTCAGGGAAAAATGCGTGACGCCGACGATAATCAGGTTCACGTCGCCCCAGACGCCTCCGAACAGGTCGTAGGGTTCCCGGACTCTGCACATGGCGGAGTAGTCGGAATTATCGGCGACGACGGAAATGACGTTGTTTTTGCCGTAGATCACGCTGTCCGTGATTTCGAAGCGGAACGAGGTAAACCCGCCCTTATGAATGCCGACAATCTTATCGTTGAGGTAGACCGTGCAGGAATTGGCGACGCCCTTGAACTCAAGATACAACCGGATCGAGTGCAGCTCCGCCGGGAACGGAAGCTCCTTGCGGTACACGCACTTCCCCTTATACGCGCCCTCGCCCGCGGCGGGCCAGGTATAAGGCAAATTGATCTGGCGCGCGTCGCTGAGCGCGTCCTGAATATTCTCGGGCACATTCTGAGAAAAAAGCCAACCCTGATTCAAATTAAAAACCTGTCGCACGCTGTCCGCCTCCGAAACTGTCAGTAAAATGAAAATGATTAAATTATATTATATCATACCTTAAGCTTTTTCGCAAGGAAAAAATCATCAAACGCCGCACCGCGAGAAACCGGAACATTTCCGGCAATACTGAATGGTTTTCACCTCAGGCAGCCTTCTTTTTCACAAGAACAACAACGATCGCCGCAGCAGCGGCCGCAAGCACAGCCGCGCCGGCAATCCAATAGACGGTGGAGCCGCGGCTCTTCGCCCCGTTCGCGTCCGGCCGGTATTCCGATAAGGTGACGTTCTCGGAGGGATCGCCGGAGGGCTGCGACGCTGCTTCAATCGCGGAGGTTTCCGCCCCGCCGGATACGGCGGCGTCGGTTCCGGAGGTCGTTTCGCCGGGCTTCTGCGCAGCGGTTGACGACGGGGCCCCGGGCGCGGCGTCGGTGGTCTGAGCGCCGGATTCGCCGACGTTTCCAGCGCCGGCGGGAGAAGTGGTCATCGCGTCGAGGTCAAAGACCTCTTCTTCCTCAATCCCTTCCGGCAGCGTCGTCTCGGGCGCCGTCGGGTAATCCTGCGGCGAGCTCAGCGCAGAGCCGAGCTGCGACGCCATGGAATCCTGCTGAGCGATGGATTTCGGGCTGATTTCATCGTTGACGGCGTTGAGCCGGATTTCATACAGCTTCCCGTCAACAACGGTGGAATAGGTGACGGCGTTCATCACCCCTGTGACGGTGGCGTCCGTCCGCAGAAACACAACGCTGTCCACGGTATATTTTACCGTGCTGACCACGGCGGACAGCTCCGCCGGGATCTCCGCGGTCTGCGCATCGGCGATCGCATTCAGCTGGGCGTCGGAAAGCAGAGCGTAATCCTTCTGCCCCTCCGGCGCGTCGGAAATCACAAGAATGATCTCGTTGTCAACAGATTTGTTTTTGAGCCAGACCGCGTAGCCGAAGGTATACATAAACCGGTTGAAATAAGACGTGGTCAGGTCGTTGCCCTTTTTGAAGCCGGGGTCGATGCTGCCGAGAGTGGAGACGTACCAGTCGTCCCCCACGGAAAACGGAACGGAGATTTCACCGATCGGAACGGCATAATCCTTTGCGTATGCAGCGACGGCAAAACCCGCCGCAAGGGCAAGCGTGATCAGAATCGCAACAAACTTTCTTTTCAACAGAACCACCTCGGGAATCATTATACATCATAACAGCCGCAATTACAACAAAAAGAGCAGGAAAAATCCCTGCTCTTTTCAATCTGATAATAAACTTACGCTTCCTTCTTTTTGCGGGTGAAGAGGAACGCTGCGCCGGCTGCAACGCTGAGCGCCGCGACAAGGCCGATGCCGGCGTCGCCGGTCTTCGGGATGTTATTCGACTTCGCCGTCGTGGGAGCCGCCGTCGTGGGAGCCGCCGTCGTGGGAGCTGCCGTCGTG
>CACYHJ010000395.1 GCA_902774165.1 Oscillospiraceae bacterium | reverse complement strand
ATGCCGAAGGTGCCGTCGGGGCGTTCGCCGGTGACGTATTCGGTGTAGTCGTTGATCTCTCTGCCCAGCTCCGCCTCAAAGACGTTCGCGGGCCCGTTGTTCAGGGCGTTGATGCCGTAGAACGTGGCGAAGATGCCCACGATCGCCCATCGTTTTTCCTTGCTCATGATGGGTAGGATGAATATGCATTCCAGCACGAGGGTGATCAGGTCCCAGAACCGCAGCACAATCACCGCGACCTTGTTGTTGTTCTTGAAAATCTTTTTGAATTTGGGAATGAACGTGACGCTGACGGTGTTCAGGATGTTTTTCGGCAGCTCCGCTATGAAGGAGGGGATTGATCCGCCGAAAATCTCCTGCTGGGTGACGACGTCCCAGTTGTAGTTGCCGTCCCGCCACCAGCTCACGGCGAAGGCCGCGAGGAAGTTGCGCATGGCGTATTTGTTCTTGAAGATGTAGAACATCGTCTTGGTGATGGGGGCCGGTTTCTGCTGCAGCAGGATGCGCTCGCGGCAGCCGAAGGCCATGGCGATGTTTCCGCCGGCGCCGATCACCGAGGTCATCAGCGACACGATCATGAACACGTGGGAAAGCGGCAGGTTGATATAGCCCTTGTTGTTCAGCTCCATCAGGGGCGGGATGATGAGATACACGACGCCGGCGCCGAGATCGCCGATGTAGGAGTTGAGCAGACCCACCATGATTCTGTCCTCGGGGTTCGGGGTCATCAGCGTGGTCATGTTGTCCCGGGGGATCTTATAGATCGTCTCAAAGGTTTCCTTCATGAACAGCATGATGAACAGGAACAGAATTTTTTTCGGGTCGTTCGGCGACGTGTTTCCGATAACCATCGCGCCGGAATATAGAATCGCCACGCAGGTGAAATAGGGGATCGCGCCGAATACGACGTAAGGCCGCGCCTTGCCCCAGCGGGTACGGGTCTTGTCGTAGGCCATACCCATCAGGGGGTTGTTGAGCACATCATAGATGCTGATCAGCGTCGTGATCAGAATAACGTAAGTGTAATTGATGTGCAGCACGTCCGTGTAATACATTACGCGGTAGCCCTCGAGCGCCATTGTGAATTTCGCGGCCAGCTCGCCGAAGGCGGGGAAGAGCATTTCCCGCATGGTGAGAACGCGGGTGTGGAACATCTTGATCGCGATCTCGCTGTATTTGCCCAATTGTTCTTTCTGTATGTTCGCCGCGGAGTTGTCTTCCGCCTCGAACAATACTTTTACAACTTTATCTTTTCTTGATTTGTTGTCGCTCATTTTTTCACCACCTCATTTCTCGCTTAATCTTTTACGCTGACCTTGCAGGAGGCCTTATAAAACCCGTCGTCCGAGAGGGCGTAGATTACGGTCTCTCCGGCGCCGACGGCGGTGACGACGCCGTTGTCGTCGACCGCGGCGACGCTTTCATCCTCGGTGTACCATGCGACGGTCTGCAGCGTCGCGTTCTTCGGCGTGGTCGAGGTGCTCAGTGTGAAGGTTTCGCCCGAAGCAAGGTTCAGGGAGTATTTATTCAGGTTCAGCCGTTCCACCGGGACTCTGACCCGCACGGTCATGCTGTCGGAATAGGTTTTTCCGTTGAATTCAAAGGAACCTGTCAGCGTGACCTCGCCGAGTTTTTTGCCGGATTTTATATAGCCGTCTTCGTCAACGGTGATAATGCTTTCAGGTCGTCCGGGATCCGCCTGAACTGGATCGCTTCGTTCTTTCTCGGCTCAATCGTATAGGTCTTTCCCGGGCGCAGCGGCTCCTGATCCGGCAGGGAGAGATACGGCCAGGTGAAGTCGTAGCGCACGTCGTCGTTGATCGTGACAGCTGCGTTTGTTTTGCCGTATTGCTCATAAGGCGCGTTGAAGGTGATGTCGGATGTGAGTTCTGCCCTTGCGCGGAAATCCAGACGTTTCAACTGTCCGTCAAGACGGTTGACCAGGAAGAGTATCGCGGGCTCGGTATAGCGGATCTGTGTGCCCGCCGCGGTATACCATCCGTCGGAATTGTCTGCCAAAAGAGCTTGGATTTCCTCCGCCGTGCGCAGTGTGAAATTTTCGAGGAATGACGCGCTGTCCTCCTTCAGCCGGAGGGTTATTTCATATTCATTGTTCATGCGCGCTTCCAGCGTGCCGGTCAGCTCGCATTGTTCGCACTTGTCGCTGTGCTCGCCGAAGCTTGCGCCGCAGTTGGCGCATACGTAGGAAAGATATTTGCACTCGACCTTCTCGACGTCGGCGGGGGAGACGGAAAGTGCCGCAAGCTTTTGTTCCGTCGGCTCCCCGAAATCGCTTGATGTCGCTTCATACGCGTCGTCATAAGCGTCTTCGACCGCATCCTCGGCGGCGTCGGCGATCACGCCGAGCAGTTCCTCCCCGGAGGAAAACACGACGCCGCCGTCAATCGAGCAGTCGTCCCGCGCCTCGGTTTTCGGCATTTCCTTTACCGTCTTCGCGAGCGCCTCGTTCAGCGCCCTGACCGCGTCGTCCGCCGTCTCCGGCGGGTCAAACAGCGACGCGTCCGCCTCATAGGGAGGATAAGCGCCGTCCATATGCAGGATGCTTGCGCCGCCGATCACGACGCCGCCGACGAAGAACACTACAAGGATGATGATAACGGTTTTGTAAAGATGCTTTTTATAGTCAAACTTTTTCATTGGGCCGAATCCTCCTTTTTGTGGAGTTTTTCGCGATACTCGGCCTTCGCCTTTTCGATTTCTTCCTCGATCTTGCGGGTCGCCTCGGTCTCCACGATGGGCTGGGGAAGCTCGTCGAGCTTCAATTCGCCCCGGCGGACCTTCTTTGCGATCTCCACGCGCTCCGCCATACCCTCGTCAAGCACAATGGGGATGCCGTTTCTGGCGATCAGGAAATTGATCACGAAAAACGCGGCGAAGGCGGCAAGCTGAACAGCCCAGCCGAAGGAGAGGGAGCAGGAGATCATGCAGCCCTCAAAACCGGCGGCCTTGCCCGCTTTTGACGCGAAGATCACCGAAACGACGATTCCCGCCAGGGCAAGAGCGGAGAAAACGCAGTTCACAGCCGCAGCGCGTTTGATGTTGAGAAAACTCAGAACCGTGGTGAAAAGCTGCAGCACGGCGCACAGCAGCGCGACGGCAAGCCCGACAGCCGCGAACACGAACGCGGTAACCGCCGCGCCGTTCACCGCCGCGTTCATCGTCGGCATCAGATAATTCATCGCCCCGCCCGTAAACGCGCCGGCAAGCCCGAGGGCGCTCAGGTCGATATCCGCGTGGAAAAACGGAAAATCGACGCTTCCCTTCGCCGCCGGCAGCAGCAGCGCCGCGATCGGCAGAAAAACAAGAACAAGGCGCACGATCGAAATCTTCACGCCGATGAACGAGGCCTTCAGCGTTCGGACGAATACGTGCACCCGCGCCATGGAGAGCTCGGATTCCTTCGCGTCGTGATAAAACCGTTTATCGTAGTCGAAGAAACGCATATTCACGCCGCAGTGGGGGCAGATCTGGCTGACGTTCCAGACGTTCAGCCTTTTTTTACAGTTCGGACAATGAGCCATCAAGTCACATCCTTAAAAACGGGATTTTCGCCGCAAGAAGCGCCGGGAACCCCGCGGCGCTTCTGCGATGAATCTTACGGATGAATGATCAACCTTTTCATAATAATATACCAAAATAAACGCCTTGTCAATCAATATTCTGTCGAAAAGGATATATTATGCGGTTTTTTTGTATTTTTAATCTTCATAAAAACCAGCCCGGCGGGTAAAAATGAGCCGTTCCCCGTTTTTTGCGTTGAAGCTCAGACGCACGGCGGTCAGATGGAGATGATCCGCCTTCGGCCCGCCGTATTTCCGGTCTCCCACCAGCGGAAGAGCGCGGGAGGCGAACTGCACGCGGATCTGATGGGTCCTGCCGGTTTTGAGCCGGACGCGGACGATGCAGCCCTGCGCCGTGGTTTTTACGGTCTCATAATACAGCTCCGCCTCTTTCACGCCCTTTCGCTTCCTGTCCGCGATATAGGTTTTGTTGCGCTGCCGGTCGTGGAACAGCAGGTCCCGCAGCGTCCCCTCCGGCTGCTCCGGCACGCCGCTGAGCTGGGCCTCGTAAACCTTCTCGAAACCGCCCTCCCGGATCTGCGCGCTCAGATCCGCCGCCGCCTCCGGGGTCCGGGCGAATACCATCAGCCCGCCGGTTTCCCTGTCAAGCCGGTGCACCGGGTAGATTTCCTCCTGCTGACCGCGGCCGCGCAGCGTCGAGCGCAGCAGCGGGATCAGACCGTCCTCGCCGGAGGAAAGCCCGAAGGGCTTGTCGACGACGGCAAGCTCCGGCGAAAGATATAAAATCTCACATTCTTTTTTCTCCATTTTTTTATGAAATTCCCTTCTGCGGTGTTGAAGTTTTGAAAGCAATCATGTATAATGAACTAAAATGTACCCGAATATGCTTAAAGCAACACCGCACAAATACGAATGCGCGTCTTGCTTGATTGACAACCGTCAGGTTGCCTGCGGAGACTCTGTACAATCTGACGAAAAAATCTACTGCGCAATCCGCACGCCCGAATTGTGCGGTGTTGCCTTAATTTTATTTTAACAGGTGGATCTATGAAAATCAACGGTTATATGCCCGTAAAAATTTTTTCCGGCGACGGCGCCCTGAAGGACGCCGCGGACGCGATCGCGGCGCTGGGCAGGCAGTGTCTGATCGTCACCGGCGGCTCGGCGGCGATGAAAAGCGGCGCGCTGGACGACTGCGCCGCGCTGCTGGGGTCTCTGGGAATCGGCTATGAAGTGTTTGCCGGGATCGGGCAGAATCCGCTGACGACCGATTGCTTTGCCGCGGGTCACGCGGCGATCGGCTGCGGCGCGGATTTTCTGATCGGCATCGGGGGCGGCTCTCCGCTGGACGCGGTCAAGGCCGCCGCGCTGTACGCCGCCAATCCGGAGACGGACGCGGACGGGATCTATCCCGCCCTGCCGACGCTGAAGAAGCCTCTGCCGTACGTGCTGATCGGCACCACCGCCGGCACCGGCAGCGAGGTCACCGGCGTTTCGGTGCTGACCCATTCGGTCACCGGGCGCAAAAAAAGCATCTCCGGGCCGCTCTGCTACGGCGCGATCGCGGTCTGCGACCCGAAATATACCCGGTCCGCGCCCCGGGGCGTCACCGTGAGCTGCGCGCTGGACGCCTTTGCCCACGCGGCGGAGAGTTATCTCTCCGTCCGGGCGAATTCCCTTTCGCTGCTCTATGCCGAAAAGGCGCTGTCGATGCTCCTGCCGGAGCTGCAGAAGCTCTGCGCCTCGGCGGAGCTTCCCGACGACGCCGGGAGAGAAACGCTGTATTTCGGCTCGCTTTACGCCGGGCTTGCGATCAATCTCACCGG
>CACYHJ010000394.1 GCA_902774165.1 Oscillospiraceae bacterium | reverse complement strand
AGAGAACGAGAAGATGATCGGTATTGACGCCGAGCCTGTCCGCCCGGAGCTTGATCTGATGCGGAGACTCCTCGCCCGAAACATACAGAACCCGCAGATTTTGCCCAAGCGTCTGACAGATCTGCAGCAGAATGGTTGACTTTCCGATGCCGGGATCGCCGCTGAGCAGCACGACGGAGCCTTTGACAAGTCCGCCGCCCAGAACGTTATCCAACTCTCCGATGCCGGTAAAATACCGGTGTTCCTTGATCTGTGTGATTTCTTTCAACGAAACGGCCCTGCTCGTCATGACAGCCGCGACGCCCTGAGAAGACGATTTCGAGGTAGTCGGCATCCGCAATTCTTCATTCATCGTATTCCATTCATAACAGGCCGGGCACTGGCCGTACCATTTCGCGGATTCATAACCGCATTTTTCGCAGACATAGACTGTTTTGTTTTTTCCTGCCATTGTTAAACCTCCGACGAATGAACAAAGTGAAACATCGCTTTTGCAATACAAAGGGCAAGCTGCTTTTGGTAATTCCCGTCCAGCAGTTTTTCCGCATCATCCTTGTTGGAAATAAATCCGCATTCCACGAGCACTGCGGGCCTTTTTGCCTTATCAAGCAAATAAATCTCGCTGCCCGCCCCTTTGATCACGCGCGTGTTGGCCGGCTGGAGCGCGGCGGCAATTTCCTGCTGGATCGTTTGGGCGATATTCTTGCTCTCCGTTGTATTTTTTGAATAAAAAACCTGAGTGCCCTTGCATGACGCGTCTTCAAAATAATTCTGGTGGATACTCATCAGGATGCAGTTTTGCGTATTGTTTACAAGCGCCATACGGTTTCTGATGTCGCTGACCTTTTTCTCTCTGAGCGACCGTGCGGAAGAATCCTCCGTTCCCGCATCTTCGGTTCTTGTCATAACAACCTGAAAACCGTAAAACTGCAGAAAATCGCGTAGTTTCAAGGCGATCTGAAGATTGAAAGCCTTTTCCGGCGTGCCGTCGACCGCAGTCGCCCCGCCGTCAAACCCTCCGTGTCCGGGATCAAGAATGATTGTTTGCCGCAAATCATCAGTTTGACGGCCCGAAACGGGAAACAAATCAGAATCGCGGATATTGAAGAGCGCATAGAACGCAGTCAGCAGGAATAAAAAAGCGGAAAGAAAAATAGCTGTCTTTTTCATATAAATCACCTTTCGAAACACATCGGTAATCTATATGAATTCTGATAATCATATTATACGCTTTAAAATTAAAATTTCAATAACAAGTATCACTTTGCGCAGAAATACGAAGTGATGAGAAAGAAGAAGAGCGTTTCACCCCAGAACGAACTGCGATGAAACGCTTTAAAACGTATACCGAATGATACTGCGGTCTCGCCAAGGCCGTTCTTACGGAATGGTCGAATCAATCTTCATTGACGACTGTCTCCACGACCGTATCAAGCCCCTTCTCCTTTTCGCATTCAGCGCAGTAAAGGATCCAATCCTCATTCATACCGGAATCCTCGGGAACTTCGATCTCTTTTCCGCAGTTATCGCAATGCAGAACCATCATGTTTGCAGATGATTTACCACAGCCGACAAATGCGAACATGATGAGAATAAGCGCGGCAAGCAAGAAACAAATGATTCTTTTCATTGAAATGATCCTATCCTTATAGTACGAATAATTCTGAAAATCAATCCTTGAAATATCTCTTCAAAAGACCCGCAAAACCAGCGCCGTGGCGGGCTTCATCCTTTGCCATCTCATGAACGGTATCATGGATCGCGTCGTAACCGAGTTCCTTCGCTCTTTTTGCAAGCGCAAGCTTGCCTTCGCAGGCGCCGGCTTCGGCGGCGGCTCTGAGCTCCAGATTCTTTTTCGTTTCGGGATAAACGACCTCACCGAGAAGCTCGGCAAATCTCGCCGCATGATCCGCCTCTTCAAAAGCGTATCTCTTATAGGCTTCCGCGACTTCAGGATAGCCCTCTCGCTCTGCTGCTCTGCTCATTGCAAGATACATACCGACCTCGGAGCATTCGCCGTTGAAATTGTCGACAAGGCCCTGATATACGTCGTCTTCGATCGTTCCCTTGGCGCCGACGCCGATTACATGCTCGCAGGCGTATACGACCTTGTCATCGTTCTGCTCTTTTTCAATAAACTTCGAAGCCGGGACGTGGCACTGAGGGCACTCCGCAGGCGGTTCATCTCCGAAATGGACATATCCGCAAACCGAACAAACCCACATTTTCATAAACAATTTCCTCCGTAAGCTGTATTTGTATTATGAATACATTCAAATTATACGAAAAATTCTGACATTTGTCAATATTAAACCGAGATTATCAACACCAATCGTTTTAATCGTTTTTGCTTCTCTCCCGGATCACAAATTTTGTGGGCGTTCCCTCAAGGCCGAAGACTTCCCGGATCCGGTTGTCCAGATAACGCTGATAACTGTAATGGAACAGATCTTTATTATTTACAAAGAAGACGAACGTCGGCGGTCTTGTGGACGCCTGCGTCACATAGAAAATCTTGAGCCTGCGGCCCTTATCCGTCGGCGGCTGCATTCTCGCCTGCGCCTCTGCAAGAATATCGTTCAGACGGCCGGTAGCGATGCGCATGGCGTTCTGAGCGTCAACGTAATCAACGAGTTCAAACAGACGATCCAGCCGTTGGCCCGTTTTTGCTGAAATAAAAATGATCGGCGCATAGGACATGAATGAGAAATCTTCCATCAGCTTCTTTCTGTAAATATCCATGCTCTTTCCGTTCTTTTCATACGCGTCCCATTTATTGACGGCGATGATACAGGCCTTTCCCTGCTCATGGGCAATGCCCGCGACCTTGGAATCCTGTTCGGTGAAGCCGACAAGCGCGT
>CACYHJ010000393.1 GCA_902774165.1 Oscillospiraceae bacterium | reverse complement strand
CTTTCTCAATTCCGTGATTTTCTCCGCAAGTATCATTTTATATTCTCCTTTCGTCTGCGCTTCCGGGGCGGCGGCGATTCACGTTCCGCCCCGCTTTCAGGAAAAATATAGCACATTTCCCGGTTGCATACAAGATATTTTGCCTTGAAGTTGCGCAACCGCCGGTTGCGGCGGGCGATTTTTCGCGCATTTCTTCGTTGCGCGGAAAGACTTTGCCGTTTTACGCGTCTCTGAGGAACTTTTTTATCATACTCTGACATCCGGGCCGCGTCAATTTCCCGAGGGGCGGAAATATTCCGATTGCATTTTTGTTTCATTCTGTGTACAATAAAAATACAAAATAAAAAAGTGAGGTAATCGCCATGCCGAAGGTTTTTCCGGAACTGCGCTCCGCCCCCTGCGTCACAAAACGCCCCGCGCCGATCATGACCGCCGGGGACCTGCCGTTTTCCTGCAGCCTCGTCTTCAACGCCGGCGTGATCAAATACCGCGGGGAATACGTGATGGTCTACCGCGACGACTACGGCACGGACAAGGCCGCGTTTGAAAACGAACGCAAAAATTTCACCGCCACCATCATCGGCGTCGCCCGCAGCAAGAACGGCGTGGACGGCTGGCGCTTCGACCCCGAGCCTCTCATTGACAGCGCCCTGCCCTTCGACGACCCGGAGATCCGGCGGTTCTACGACCCGCGCATCATCATGATCGAAGGCCGGCTTTATCTCTGCGCGGCGATGGACACGCGCCACGGCCTGCGGGGCGCGATCGCGGAGCTGTCCGAGGATCTGCGCTCTTACCGCCTGATCAGCGCGACGGTCCCCGACAACCGGAACCTGGTGCTGTTCCCCGAGAAGATCGGCGGCGAGTTCGTGCGGCTCGAACGGCCCATGCCGGTTTACAGCCGGGGCCGGGACCGCTTCGACATCTGGGTCTCCCGCTCCCCCGACCTCGTTTACTGGGGCAAAAGCGAGCTGGTGCTTGGCGTGGAGCAGGTTCCCTTCGCCAACGACAAGATCGGCCCCACGTCGGCGCCCATCAGAACGGAAAAGGGCTGGCTGACGCTGATCCACGCGGTGGACCGGGACGAGAGCCGGGGCAAGAACGGCTGGGAGCCGAAGTGGGCGAAGCGCTACACGGCGGGCGTGATGCTGCTGGACCTCGAGGACCCGTCGAAGGTGATCGGCATGAGCCGCGCGCCGCTGATCGCGCCGGAGCTGCCCGCGGAGACGGACGAGGGCTTCCGGCAGAACGTGATCTTCCCCTGCGGGACCGTGCTGGAGGACGACGGCGAGGTCAAGATCTATTACGGCGCGTCCGACACCTGCGTGTGTCTGGCGACCGCCCATGTGAACGACCTGCTGGCGCTGTGCGAAAAGCCTTGACCGTCCATTTTTTTCGTTTGTGATCATGATTCAGCAAACATGAATCTTTCAATACAGAAAATGCGGAGGAATGAAGAATGAGAAAGACTGTTATCTGCATTTTGCTGCTGTTTTCCGTCTGTGTTTCCATGTTCGGATGCGCGGGCAAGGGCGAAGCGAGTCCGGGAGGAGAAAATATGGAAAAGAAATTCGACAAGGCTTATTTCGCCAACGCGCGCGTGGGGCTGTTCACCCACTACACCTACGCCACCTACGCGGAGGACAAGGGCACGAACTGGGGCGGCACCTGGTATTCGCAGAAGGATTCCCGTCCCGCGTCGTCCCCCGAGGAGGCGGCGGCGATGTTCGACGGCGAGGCGTACGCGAAGACCGCCCACGATATGGGGGCGGAGTACGTGGTCTTTACGCTGGCGCACGCCGGGTTCAATCTTCTGTTTCCCTCCGAGACGATGAAAGCCACCGGCTGCGCTGATAAATGTACGGAACGCTCCGACGTGATCGCGAAGCTGCTGGCGGGCCTTAAGAAATATGATATCCCGCTGGTGCTGTATCTGCCCCCGAACGACGCTCATGATATCAATGACGCGGACCTTCAGAAAATGGGCTGGACGGACGACGGGGCGCGGATGGAATTCCTCAAAAAGCTGATCCGCGAGATCTACGACCGGTACGGGACCGGGATCAGCGGCTTCTGGTTCGATCAGGGCGGCCCGACCAAGGACGTGTGCCGCGTTGTGCGGGAATGCAATCCCGACGCGGTGATCTTCATCAACACGGGCGCGACCGCAAACACGGAAAAGCATAAGCTGTCCGACTTTATCGTCTCGGAATATTACGGCTCCATCGAGAGCTGCGATTCCGACACGCTGCCAACCCATTATTCCCAGGTCAACCGGCAGATCGGCAACTGGTGGGCCAGCGGCAACACCGCGCCCACCGACGCGCGCAATCTCTACCGCTACACGGTCCGCACCGTCGCCACGAAGGGGCAGTTCAACGCCGGCATCGCCTGGGCGTGCGGGCCCTATATCGACCAGACCTGGGAGGACGGCGTCCGCGACCTGCTGGGCGAGCTGGGCAACCTGCTGCGCGCCCACGAGGGGATCTACGGCACGGTTCCCGGCAAGTCCTACGTCACCGAACCGGACGCGCTGCTGGAAAAGAGCGACTGGGGCGTTTCCACCGAATCCCCCGACGGGAAGACGGTGTATCTGCACGTGATGAACCTGCCCGCGGACGGCGTTCTGACCCTGCCCCGCCCCGCGGACCGGAAGAAGTTCGTCGGCGCGGAATGCGGCGGCGTACCGCTGGAGATGGAAAAAGAGGGCAAGGGCTACAGTATCGTGCTGCCCGAAAACTGCGACCCGATGGATACCGTCGTACGGCTGACGGCGGGGTAAATTCTGATTTATCGCGGAGCGATAAATCAGAATTTATAATGAATAATTTATAATGAATAATGAATAATTTCGGAAAAGCGCGAAGCGCTTTTTTATT
>CACYHJ010000392.1 GCA_902774165.1 Oscillospiraceae bacterium | reverse complement strand
GGCGCGCGGGTGGGCGCGGACGTGCCCTTCTGCATCGTGGGCGGGACGATGCTCGCCCAGAATATCGGCGACGTGCTCGCGCCTCTGCCGGATCTCTCCGGGTATCATGTGCTGATTGTCAAGCCCGATTCCCACGTCTCCACCAAAGAGGCCTATGCGGGCATCGACGCCTGCGAAACTCTGCGGCATCCCGGCGGCGCTTACGCGCTCAACGCCTATATCCGCGGCGACCTGCCCACGTTCTTCGCCAATTGCGCCAACGTGTTCGAGCAGACCATCGAGGTTGCGGGCAGAGCGGATATCAAAGCCTCCATGCGTTCCCATCTCGCGGTGCTGGCGCAGATGACGGGCAGCGGCTCCGCCGTGTTCGGCTTGTTTGCCTCGGCGGAAGACCGGGACGCGTGCGCAAGAGACCTGACGGCGTACCCCGTATTTCCCTGTGAGCTTCAGAGCTCCGGCCTGCTGTGAGCGCTTTGCGGCAGCGGCATAAAAAGAAAAAACCACCCGGGCGGGGTTTCGGTTTTTTTTTGGAACTCCGGGGAGACAAATAGAGGTCCCGGGGCGGTCTCGGGGCGGAAAAGTGGTTTGAAAATCCAAAACCGGGAGTAAAATTTAATAAAATCATACATTTGTTTGAGTATAAAACGGCGAAATAATTGAATTTCGGAATAATAAGACGGGAGGTGACGCTGTGTTTATCGGAACAAGTGAACAGAAAACAGACGATAAAAACCGCCTCATCATCCCCATCAAATGGCGGGAGGCGCTGGGCTCCACCTGTTACCTGTGCGCCGCGCCCGAGGGCTGTCTGTTCATCTATACGGAAGAGGAATGGAACCGGGTCGCCTCGCAGATCGTTCAGAATTCCCGCAACATTGAAGACCGCGCGAAGCAGCGTCAGTTCCTGTACGGCGCGACGGACGCGAACGTGGACAAGCAGGGCCGCGTCACGCTGACGCCGATCCTGATGAAGCGCGCGGGTATCAAAAAAGAGATCGTCGTCAACGGCGGCTGCAACCGCATCGAGATCTGGGCGCAGGACCGCTGGGACAACGCCCCCGGCTCGCCGGACGTGGGCGAGGGCAGCATTCTGGATGAAGACCAGTTCCCGGATATGAACTGGTAAACCGCACAAACGCAGCAAGGGGCGCAAGTATGCCGACCTATCATCAGACCGTGCTCCTGCGGGAGACCGTTGACGCCGTCAACGTGAAAAACGGCGGGATTTACGTCGATTGTACCGGCGGCGGGGGCGGCCACAGCGCCGAGCTCCTCAGCCGCCTTGACGCGGGCGGCCGCCTGATCATTCTCGATCGGGATCCGGACGCCGTCGCGCATTTAAAAGAACGGTTCGCGTCCGACGGGCGCGTGAGCGTCGTGCACAGCGAGTTCCGCGATCTGCGGGCTGTGCTGGATTCCCTCGGCGTGGGGCTTTGCGACGGCGTGATCGCCGACCTCGGGGTCAGCGGACACCAGCTGGACGAGCCTTCGCGGGGTTTTTCCTATCGGTTTGACGCGCCGCTGGATATGCGCATGGACCCGGAAAGCGGCGAGAGCGCCGCGGACCTTCTGGCGCGGCTCAGCGAACGCGAAATTGCAGACATTCTTTTCCGTTACGGGGAGGAGCGGTACGCCCGTTCCATCGCCCGTTCCATTATACGCGCGCGGGAGAAAAATCCCATTACCACAACCCTTGAGCTGTCGGAAATCGTGAAAAGCGCGGTCCCGGCAAGCGCGCGGCGGGCCGGACAGCCGGCGAGAAAGACCTTTCAGGGCCTGCGCATCGCCGTCAACCACGAGCTGGACACCCTGGGCGAGAGCGTGGACGGCATGTTCGACTGCCTTGCGGTAGGCGGCAGGATCGCGGTGATCACCTTCCATTCCCTGGAGGACAAGCAGGTCAAGCACTGCTTCGCCGAGTACTGCAAGGGGTGCGTCTGCAGCCCGGAGGCGCCGATCTGCACCTGTGGGAGAAAGCCCCGGGCGAGGCTGGTCTTCCGGTCGGTGACGCCGTCGGAGGAGGAGCTGGAAGCAAACAACAGAGCTCGCAGCGCGCGGCTGCGGGCGGCGGAAAAGCTCAGAATGAGCGCGACGGACGACTGAGCCGTCGGAATATTTCTCAAATGCAAATGAACGAGGTGTGAAAAATGGCAGAAAGGAACGGAAACGGCGAAAGACGACCCGGCATCCGCTATCGTGCGGGCGACGGGCGCAGCTATACTTCGGCGGACGAGCCGGTTTCCGCCGTCAGAACCAACGCCTCTGCCAGAAGCGTGTTTGCCGATATGGGGATCCGCGGCGACAGCGTGTTTTCCGACTCGCAGACCTCCTCCGCCTACGCCTTCCACGGCAACGCGGCGACGCCTCTTTACACCGATCCGGCAGCTGCCGAGCCCGAAGCTCCGCAGGAGGAGCCGGTCCGGCGGCAGGAAAATCAGCTCCTGAAGTGGCTGCGGGGCAGCGCGAGCGAGCAGCAGTTCCGCAGAAACATGATTCTCGCCTGCGTTTCCGGCCTTGCGACGCTGTTTGTGATCACCAGCGTGATGCTGGGGCTTTCGGCGAACTACAACGCCGTCGTGCAGGAGATTGCCGAGGTCAACGAGATCATCTCGATCCGCGAGCAGGAGAACGAGGCGCTCAAAACCCAGATCGAGCTGATGTTCTCGAAGCGTGAGGTGGAGATGTTCGCCGAGAACACTCTTCATATGGTCAAGGCCAATCTGTTCAATACCGTGGGCATTACCCTCAGCGGCGGAAACGCAGCCCTTGCCCCCGGCTCCGCAGCGGCGCATATGCCCCTGCGGGAAAGCCCGCTGCAGGACGCGGCGGACGACGGCGCTCAGGACGGCCAGGCGGTTGTCGGCTACTACGGCGCGGCGCCGGTCTTCGNNNGGAGCTCCCGGGGTCCGCGGACGGCGTGCTTCCGGTTGCGGCTGCCGGCGACGAGATCCCGGAAACGCCCGCTGCCGACAATGTGATCCCGGAAACTCCGGCGGCAGACAGCGGGATCCCGGAAGCTCCGGCGGCGTACGACGGCGGCATGATCGCCGACGCCCAGGGCTGAGGGGAATAAATGCGGGAGATACGCATATAAATGATACGGCGGCCCTGGCGGGGAACCCCGGCGGGCCGGGAGAGAATAAAAGGCGGAACGGCGCGTTGGGGAACGCGGTCCCGCTCGGGAAAGGGTGAAACGGTGTTTCGCCCTTTTGACAGCTAAATACCCGCGGAGGATCCGAACCGGATTCCGGCGGACGGCTGAAAAAGACGGCTTTCGCATCGCCCTCCCCGGGCGGCGGGACGGAGCCGGAAAGGAGCAGGGGAATGCAGGGGCGGAATTCTTTTTTCTACGACTGGAGACATCATATCGACCGCGGCGTGAAGCTGATCGTCCTTCTGATCATCTTCGGGCTGCTGGTGGATTTGGGCGCCACCGGGATTCTCTCGATCGCGAAGGGCGACGAGCTGCGCCGGTATGCGGAAAAAAACCAGCTTTACGATACGTCCTATTCCTCCCTGCGGGGAACGGTCTACGACCGGAATATGAACATCCTTGCCAACAGCGTGGCGCTCTGGAACGTGTATATCAACGGTCAGGGCGCTTACCCGAAGGACGAGAATCCCAGCGCGGCGACGCTGGCGAAATATGAGCTTCTGCGCAGGGAAGTGGCGGAAGGGCTCTCCCAGCGGCTGGGCGTCGCGCCGGAGAGCGTGTACGAGGCCATGGCTTCCGGCAAGGCGCACGTGGTGATCGCGGCGAACGTGGACCGCTCCGTGATGGAGGAGATCGACTATTTCCGCCGGGAAACCTACCGGGACTACGACGAAAACGGCAACCTGATCCCGAAAAAAGACCGGGAACCGCACCGCGGTTACCTCAACGTGGTGGGTGTGGAAATGTCCGTCAAGCGCTACTATTCCACCTCCACGGTGGCGTCGAACCTGCTGGGCTTTACCGGGGCGGACGATCAGGGCCTGACCGGTCTTGAGGCGAAATACGACGACGTGCTCAAGGGCACCGACGGCAGGATCGTCAGCGCCGCGGACGGCAGACGCAACCAGCTCACCGGCGCTTATTCCACCGTCTACGAAGGGCAGGAGGGGCTCAATCTCGTGCTGACCATCGACGATACCGTGCAGTACGCGCTGGACAACGCGCTGCGGGAGGCGATCGTCGAGTACGACGCCGCCCACGCCTACGGTATCGTGATGGAGGTCAAGACCGGCGCCATTCTCGGCATGGTCTCCCTGCCGGATTACGATTCCAACGATCCCTTTGCCGTCAGCGACGAGGAGATTCAGGTCCAGTACGAAAAGCAGCAGGCCGCCGCACTTGCGGAAAACGCGCCGGAACAGACGAAACTTGCGTATAACGCCCAGACCGAAGAGGAAAAACGATATAACGCCAAGGTGGCGGCGCAGAACGAGCGCTGGCGCAACCGGGCGATCTCCGATATGTACGACCCGGGCTCGGTCGCCAAGTGCATCACCGTCGCCTCGGCGCTGGAGGAGGGCGTCGTGGACGCCAACACCTCCTATTTCTGCACCGGTGAAATTCAGGTGGCGGACCTGACCTATCACTGCCACAAGCTTTCCGGCCACGGCGGCGAATACCTTGTGGACCTGCTGAAAAACTCCTGCAACCCCTTCGCCATCACCGTCGCGAAAACCCTCGGCGCGAAGGAATACTATAAATACTTTGAGGCCTTCGGCTTTACCGAACCCACCGGCGTCGACCTGCCCGGCGAGGCGAAACCGAAAGCGGACGTCACCTACCACAGCTTTGCGAATTTCAGCATCACGGACCTTGCCTCCAGCTCCTTCGGACAGAGCTATCAGGTCTCCGCGCTGCAGATGCTGTCCGCCATTTCCGCCATCGCCGCC
>CACYHJ010000391.1 GCA_902774165.1 Oscillospiraceae bacterium | reverse complement strand
AAAGGAGCGATGAACCGATGAAGAAACTGATCTCCCTGATTCTTGCGGGAGTCCTTCTTCTGACATGCTTCAACACAGCGGCGTTTGCGTTTGACGCCGGAGAGGAAAACGAATACCCGATCATTATTGTGCCCGGGTATTCCGCTTCACAGCTTGTACGCGTCAATGACGACGGTACCGAAGAAAACGTCTGGTATATTGATATCAACACCGTTCTCGACGTTGTGAAAGAATACGCCGCGCAGCTTGCGCTGGGCGTGGGGCTGCTTGCGGCTCAGCAGCCGGATTTTCTGATGAATCTGCTGCAGCCGCACCTGGACCGTTTTCTCGGCCCGCTCGCCTGCAATCACGACGGAACAAGCAAATACAATATCAGACCGAAGCTTGCGCCGACTGCCGAGGCGACCCGATGGAATGATCTCTCCGATGGGGACAGAAGCCTGATCGGATATCTTGAGGACGACGTGGATCTTGACCGTCTGTATGTTTTCGGCTGCGATTTCCGTATGGACGCGGCGGATAACGCGCGGCTGCTGGGGCAGCTTGTGGACGACGTGATCAGAACCACAGGAAGCAAAAAAGTGAACCTGATCGCGCAGAGCTACGGCGGGCAGATCACGGGCACCTATCTCAGTCTTTACGCGGATACCGCGGGGGACAAAATCTATAACGCGGTGCTGATCGTCCCCGCGCTCGGCGGCGCGACGCTTGCATATGATTTCTTCGCGGACGAGATGTGGCTTGATTCCAACAACCTGGCGAAATACCTGGAATACGGCTTTATGAATGAGACCGATTTCCATCTGCTGCTGGAATTTGATCCCGACCTGAAGCTGATCACGGATCTGATCCATGCCGCCATGCCGATGCTGCGTGAGATCGCGGGATACTGGCCGGGGCTCTGGGATTTTGTTCCCTATCCGTATTATAAAGAGCTTCTCTCTCAGCTTGATCCTGTGGAGAGCGCGCCCCTGATCAAAAAAACGACGGATTACCATGAAAACATCATGGCGAAATATCACGAGAACCTGACCAAAGCGCAGCAGTCCGGCGTGAATATCTCCATCATCGCGGGCAGCGGCAACGCGGCGGTTTCCGGCATGAGAGAGAACTCCGACGGCATCATCCCCATCAGCGGTTCGACAGGCGCCACCCCGGCGCCCTACGGCAAACGCTACAACGACGGCTATGTGTGCATCGGCTCCACCTGCAGCGATCCTGCCCACAATCATCTCTCCCCGTCGATGGAGGTTGACGCCTCGACCTGCTATCTGCCGGAGAACACCTGGATCATCGACGGATATTATCACGGCCTTGACCGAAAGGATCAGTTCACCTTTGACCTGTTCCGCAAACAGCTTCTTGCCAAAGAACCGCTGAGCGACGTTCACGCGGATCCGGCGTTCCCGCAATTCCATGCAACGGCGCCGATCTCGCTGATCGTTCACGCGCAGTTTGACCACAGCCCGGAGGGCTACCTCTGCGCCGACGATACGGCGCTTGTGATTCAGAACAATTCCGCAAGCTCTGTGTTCATCACGGATATTTCCGCGACGGACGCGGATATCACGTTTGATATGCCCTTTGTCGTGATTCCATCCGGCGGTGAAAAAGCCGTCGCGTTCTCCGGGACGCTTCCCGAACAGAGCCGCGTGCGCGCCGCCGTCACGGTTTCTTACGTGACGCTGGGCACGTCGTCTTACACGCCCGTCGGACAGCGCACCTTTGACTTCACCGTGATGAACGGACCCGCGCCGGAATACAATGCGGACGAGCCCTTTGTCGATGCGGACAAGCCGGCGCAGATCTATGACGTTCTGAGCGAGGAGGGCAAAGCCGCGTTTGAAAAATACGGTCTCACCGCGCTTGTGAACTCCTTCTATACGTTCATTGCCCGGATGATCACGATGATCAGAACGCTGGTTTCCGTCTTCCAGTCCTTTTCCGATTTTTCATAATTCATTCTGATACACAATCATATTAAAAACGCTGTCGGAGCTCCCGGCAGCGCTTTTTTATGCTTCATATTATTTACAGATAAACGTAGATTCCTGTCCGGCGGATAGAGCGAGACGGAATACGCCGCCCGCAGAGCGGATCGTTCTGCCATCCGTTTCGACGGTTCCTCCCTGCGGGATACGAATGGTATACTCCCCGTCAAAGGCGGGACGCAGCGTAAAGCATACGGGCTTTCCCTGCTTGATCTCAGCGCCGACCTCGACGTTTCCACGCGCCTTGAACCCGCGGAACGTCCCGGAAAACCATTCAGGAGCGGCGGGACAGATCGCAATCTCACCGTTGTGGCTTTGCAGCAGCATCTCGGCAATGCCCGCGCCGCCGCCGAAGTTGCCGTCGATCTGGAACGGCGGATGTGTGTCAAACAGGTTCGGCAGGGTCGAATGGGTAAACAGATGCCGCAGATGCTCCCCTGCCGCCGTACCGTCGCCCAGCCGCGCGTAAAGATTGATCAGCCATGCCCGGCTCCAACCGGTATGGCCGCCGCCCTGCGAGAGCCGTTTTGCCAACGACTTTCGGATGGCGTCAAACAGCTCCGGCGTGCCCGCGTTGATCGCGTGGTCCGGATAAAGGGCAAACGCATGGGAGATATGCCGGTGCCCGGGCTCCGGCTCTTCATAAGGCTCCAGCCATTCATTGAGTCTGCCGTCCGGGCCGACGGTCAGAGGCGGCATTTTCGAGAGCGCGTCTTTCGCTTCTTTTGCGGTATGATCGTCGAGCTGCAGGATCTGTTCCGCGTCGATATAATTCCGCAGCACAGCGGAAATGATCTCAATGTCCATCGAGGGCGAGAAGCAGAGATACATCTCCTTCTTTTCGCCGTTTTTCATCGGCACGAAATAGTTGTTCTCCGGCGAGGTGGACGGCCCGGAAT
>CACYHJ010000390.1 GCA_902774165.1 Oscillospiraceae bacterium | reverse complement strand
AGCAGGAAGGAAGTATCGCTCCTTCATGCGGTATCTACCAGGCAGCGAGACGAATGTCACGTCCAGAATGCAGACGCCATCTTTCACTGTCCCGGTCGCTTCAACCACGCGCATTGCCGACGGCCAACGCGGGTTCGGGCCACCCGTACATATCATTGCGAATATCCGCCCCTTGTCGCAAATGTGCAATCCGTCTTCGCCTATGCGCCCATGCAGGCGAAGCAAGCCATTGTCCGCCGAAAATGCACCGCTGGCGTCTTTCGCAAATACCGGCAAAATGGCATCGCCGTCTACCATCGCTATTGCGCTTTCTTCGGGCGACGGCGTTGAGAGGGGCTTGCATTCAGGAGGCGACTGGCGTCGCCAGTATGTTGATGCGTTCTGCACCAACGACATGGCACGCGTCATTTCCGCATATTCGCTCCCGTCCATGGAGAAAAGCCCGTAGTTGCAATTCTCCGATCCAGGACCACTCGCGCCATTCGAAGGCTGGTCACACCAGCGGAAAAATACATGGCCCACCACGCACGGCAACGAATACAGAGTCTTAAGAAATAGACTTGCGGCCTCTCCACGTTCCTTCTGGGTGGCGAAACGCTGACCAGCGCCATGTTCGCACGGACATGGCGATTCAATCGAGGAAAACGACCATTCCGTCACAATGATTGGTCTTCCGGCCCAGCTGCTCCGCTCTTTTATTACATCCGACAGCTGAGGAGCCCATCTCATCTCTCCGTCAAGAACCACGCCGCGCCCGAGATCAGCGGCTGCGGCACCTGCAACGTGCCGATCTGGAATTACGACGGCACGAAAATGGCCTTCAACCTCTGGCTGATCGATTCCGGCATGTATAACAGCGATCCCGATGTGGGCGGCTACGATTACGTGCACGAGGATACGATCGAATGGTATAAGGCCACGGCGGCCGCGCTTGCCGAACAAAACGGCGGCGAGGTTGTGCCCGCCATGGATTTTCAGCACATTGTGATCCCCGAGATCTTCGACGAGCTTTACGTGGAGCTGCCCTCGAACCTGGGCAAGCTTTCGGAAAACCGCAACGGCAAAAGCTACAGCCTGCTGCCCGTGTTCTCTCGGCTGAACGGCTACTGGCTTGAAACGCCCTGCCCGCCCAACTACGGCTTCGCGGAAGGCTTCAACGAGGTCAACACCATGCTGGAACAGGGCGACGTGAAGGCGATCTTCTTCGGCCACGACCACATCAACAGCTATGTGGTGCCTTATCAGGGCATGGATCTCGTATCCTCCCCCGGCTTTACGTTCCAATCCTACAACGACGCACACCGCGGCGTTCGCGTGATCACGATCGACAAAAACGATCTTTCGACCTACGCTACCGAGACTTATACTGCCAACGAGGTTCTTGAGGACGACAGCTACGGTTCCTTCCTGCTGGGGATCCGGAACTTCTTTGACAACATCAAGATGTTCTTTGTGAACCTCTGGTATTCCATCAAAGGCGTTTTCTCCAAGTAATCTTCTGTAAGAGCGGCAAACGGCGCCCCTGTCGTTTGCCGCTTTTTTGATGGGAACAAACGCATAAAAATCAAGCCCACCGTCTGACGGGATTGAGCCGGACGGTGGGTTTCTTATTTCCGATTCAGATATTTGAGATCACCGGTTACACGCACAGCCAGACGCGCATATCGCTCTCGCCGCGGTTGGCAAAGGCGAAATAGGGAATCAGCTTCAGCTCCGCGGGTCTGCGCTTCCGGTCCGCGGCAGGGGCGTAAAGCCCGCCGTCCTCCGATCCGAGCGTGACGGGCACGCAGAGCACCGGCGCGCGGAAATCCTCACAATACGCCGCGCGGATCTCTCCGGCAGCAAAAACCCTTGCGTCGGCGAGATTGACGCCGGGATTGTCGACGCCCTCCGCGCAATACACCAACGGGCCCCACATCACGGCGACCTTGCCGGCGTCGGCTCTGACGCGGGTATCGGCGGAAACGATCACCGGTCTGATATGGAAATCCGCACAGACGCAAAATTCGTCCGCGTCGACAGTAATCTGCGCGTATCCGCGGATCGTCTGATACGCCCGGTCGCAGGTGAAGTCCTCACACCAGCCGGGAATTCTGAGAAAGAACCGCTTGCCCTTCGCGCCGCAGACGGTAATTTTCACCTTGCCGTCCGTCGGGTAAGCCGTCTCGACCGCAACCTTCGCGCCGCCGATCTCCGCGGTACAGGGCATGTACTGATGAAGATAGATCCGGTCGTCGTCATAAGAGAAGACCGTCTCGCCGATCGCCGCGTAATAGCGCGTCACGTTGGGCGGGCAGCAGGAGCAGCCGAACACCTCAAGCCGCTGCGTGATGGGCAGCCGTTCGCCGCGGGTGCAGGAGAGATGCCGGGTATGGTCCGCAAGATTGATCTCCAGCGGATTTTCATAGAAAAACGATTTTCCGTCCAGCGACACGCCGGAAAGCACGCCGTTATACATGGTTTTTTCCACGATATCGGCATATTTCGCATCCGGGTCCAGGTCTTTCATACGGTTTGCGAAAAACGAAAGGGAGATCGCCGCGCAGGTCTCAGCATAGGCGGTGTCGTTCGGAAGATCGTAAGGAATGGTAAAAGCCTCGCCGATATTGGTTGAGCCGATGCCGCCGGTGAGATACATTTTCCGTTTTGTGATATCGTCAAACAGTGCACGGCAGGCCTCGAGCATTTCCTCGTCGCCGTGCTCCCGCGCCTCATCCGCCATGCCGGAATACAGATAGCAGGCGCGCACGCAGTGCCCCATCGCGTCCTTCTGCTGCCGGACGGGCTTATGGTTCTGCAGATAAGCGGAATTGCACCAGTCCCCCAGCGCGGCGGGATCCGTCCCGCGCTTATTGATGAAATAATCCGCGAGGTCAAGATATTTCCGATCCTTTTTCAG
>CACYHJ010000389.1 GCA_902774165.1 Oscillospiraceae bacterium | reverse complement strand
AGCATAGCTCAGCTGGGAGAGCACCTGCCTTACAAGCAGGGGGTCACAGGTTCGAGCCCTGTTGTTCCCACCAGTTTATGGCCCGGTAGTTCAGTTGGTTAGAACGCTAGCCTGTCACGCTAGAGGTCGTCGGTTCGAGCCCGATCCGGGTCGCCAAAACTTGCCTCTGTAGCTCAGTTGGTAGAGCAGAGGACTGAAAATCCTCGTGTCGTTGGTTCGATTCCGACCGGAGGCACCAACTTTTTCTTAAAGGCTGCGTTACGGTCTTTAATTTGCGGATGTAGCTCATCCGGTAGAGCGCCACCTTGCCAAGGTGGAGGTAGCGAGTTCGAGCCTCGTCATCCGCTCCAATGATCGACTGACCGCATTCTTACGGTCAGTCGATTTTTTCAACCGAATAAGGCGCCATAGCCAAGCGGTAAGGCAGAGGTCTGCAAAACCTTTATCCCCGGTCCGATTCCGGGTGGCGCCTCCAGAAAAAACCTCGCGGAAGCGAGGTTTTTTTCAATGAAGTCGCCCCTTGCGGGGCGAATGAAGACGCTTTGCTGACGAAGGAATGAAGACGCTCACTGCGTTCGCTGATCAGGAACAGGGGCGACTTCGCTTCATCAGGCGGCGAAGCCGCCGTCTTCATTAACGAGCAACGCGAGTGTCTTCATTCGTCGACGAAGTCGACGTCTTCATTTTCGCTTCGCGAACGTGGGCTGATTCCATTTCACATCCGGCGCAAGCCGGATATTTCACATTTTTGAGCAAGGCGTGCGGCCAAAAAACGCCTGCGCTGAAATCCGGACTGTGTATTCGCTCAATTCCGACTTTATATTGATGAATGACATCCCCGTTGACGCGGGGATGTTTTTTTACAATTTATACCGATTGCCGCAGATTGAAGATTGATTTTTCGTGAAATATATGGTATTATATCAATGATACCTGAAAGTGAATTCGGAGGAATGCTTATGTTTGATGTGCGCGCCGTTCCCGCTGACGGAACTGTGACGTTGTCCGTCAGCGGCAGAATTGATTCTGCCAACGCCGCCGAAGCGGAGGCCGCGATCGGAAAAGCGCTCGACGGCCTTACCGGCGGATTGGTGATTGACGCCGAGGGGCTGGAATATATCTCAAGCGCGGGTCTGCGCGTGATTCTGCGTCTGAGAAAGGCGAACCCGTCTTTGAAAATCGTAAACACTTCGTCTGAGGTGTACGAAATCTTCGACATGACCGGCTTTACCGAGATGATGGATATTTCCAAGGCGTACCGGACCGTCAGCATCGAGGGCTGCGAGGTCATCGGCGAGGGCGCGAACGGCAAGGTTTACCGGATCGACCCCGACACCATTGTCAAGGTTTATAAAAACCACGACGCGCTTGAAGAGATCCATAAGGAGCGGGAGCTTGCCCGCAAGGCCTTTGTGATGGGCGTGCCCACCGCGATTCCCTACGACGTCGTGAAGGTCGGCGATCTTTACGGCTCGGTCTTCGAGCTGCTGAACGCGAAATCCTTCGCGAAGCTGATGATCGCGGAGCCTGAGAAAACCGATGAGTTTGCCCGCCAGAGCGTTGAGATCCTCAAAACGATGCACTCCACGGTTCTCAAGCCCGGCGAGCTGCCGGACAAAAAGGCGGAGGCGATCGTCTGGGCGGAATTCTGCCGCGATTACCTGCCGGAGGAAATCGGCGAAAAGCTGGTGCGCCTGTTCCGGGAGATTCCGGAGACCTTCAATATGCTGCACGGCGATTATCACATCAAAAACATCATGCGGCAGAACGGCGAGAATCTTCTGATCGATATGGATACGCTTGCCATGGGGCACCCCGTGTTTGAATTTGCGGCGATCTATCTTGCGTATGTGGGATTCAGCTGCATCAACAAAAACAACGTGTATGAATTCCTCGGCATCCCCTATGAACAGGCGAGTGAATTCTGGCGCGCGACGGTCAAGTATTATTTCGGTACGGACGACGACGCGGTTTTTGAGAAAATTCAGAATATGTCCGCCGTGATCGGCTATGCCCGTCTGCTGCGCCGCACCGTCAGGAAGGCCACCGAGAGCGAGGATTACAAAAAGAGGCTGCTCGAGCACTGCAGAAGCGAGCTGATCCGGCTTGTGCCTGCGGTCGACGCCCTGTCCTTCTGAGTCGGGATCGGGCGAATCGGATCCAAATCATCTCTCTGCTGCAGAACGTCGTCGGCAAACGCAATGCCGATGCGTCGCAGTCTGAAAATCTGATGATGTGCTGTTCTGAATGAAGGGAGGATTCGGAATGAAAGAATTGATTGTTGACGCACTGAACGAGAATCTGCCGGAGGTTATGTCGTTTCTGGATGAATCCCTTGAGGCGTTCGGCTGTCCCCTGAAAGCCCGGATGCAGCTGGATCTGGCAGTGGAGGAGCTTTTCGTCAACGTCGCGAATTATGCGTACGCGCCGCAAACCGGAAAAGCGGAAATCGAAATCGACCTTGCGGGGGAGATTGTGACGATCGCAATGAAAGACGCCGGCGTTCCGTATAATCCTTTTGCCAGGGAGGATCCGGACACGACGCTGTCCGCCGACGAGCGGCAGATCGGCGGTCTCGGAGTCTTCCTTGTGAAAAAAAACACAGACGCCGCCGATTACCGGTTTGAAGACGGCAAAAATATCGTAACCATTCAAAAAAAGATTTTCTGAGCGCCCCGGAAAACACCCGTCGGTGCGTTCCTCGGAAGATCGAAAAGATAACAGAAAGGAAAAAACAGTCATGAAAACAAACGTCAAAAAAATTCTTGCGTGTATCCTGTCCATGGTCCTGCTTTGTTCCTGCGTAAGCGTTTCCGCCGTTGCGGCGACGAAAGAGAACGTCCCGCAGTACGGGAAAGAGGGCGGCTATCTCGCCATCGGCGATTCCATTTCCCGCGGCTGCGG
>CACYHJ010000388.1 GCA_902774165.1 Oscillospiraceae bacterium | reverse complement strand
CGACGGAAACGTTCACGATCTCCGGCGTGCCGTCCTTCTTCCGGTAGACCCGCTGCGGACGGATGAATTCCATCCACGGGAAGCCGTTCTCCCGCAGAGGGTCAAGCGGCCACTGGGATTCCCTGTGGGTGAAGAATTCCCGCACCTCCGGTCTGCATTCCTTCTCGCGTCCGATGATCAGGGGCTTTCCGTCCAGCTCGAACCACGTTTTCCGATACAGACCCTTTGCGTAGATTTTATCGTATAATTCGTCCATGGTCTCTCCGGCCATGGTGTTGGTGTAAAACACTACCTTCGGCACGTCGAAGCCCGCGTCGATATACTCATCCAGCAGCGACATGATCTTTGTGACCTGATCGTAAAAAATCGCGCGGTTGGTGGTGTCGAAGACGAGAAAATCCACGTCCGCAAAGCTGAGCATTTCGATGTGCTTGCGGATCACCCATTCGTCCTCCGTCATATAATAGCCGAACAGCGGCTCGCCCCAGTAGGCGCTGCCGCTCCAGGCGGGATGGTCCATATCCGTGGCGGCGGTGGGATCCTCCGCGAGGACCCGGCTCACATCCACGGGACCGCGGTCCGAATGGAACGAATTGCAGACAAAATAGAATATGCCCACAAGCCGGTCCCGCCGTCCGTTCCCTTCGGGGATCACGCGTCCGAGTCGGTCCGCGCCGTGTACGCAGCGCATATCTGTTTTTTTCATATAAAACCCTCCCGATGGGTATTATTCCGTTGTCAGGTGTCTTCCCGCCGCGCGTTCGGCAGGTACGCGCCCAGCTGCAGCAGACGTTTCTGTATTTCCCGGACGTCCGCACGGTGCACGTCCGTCTCCTGTTGACCGCAGAGGACCGCCGCCGCCGTTCCCGCCGCCTGCCCGGTGATATAGCAGCCGGGCATCACGCGCAGGGAGGACTGCATATACCGGTCCGTGCAGACGCACTTGCCGGCGACCAAAAGATTTTTAAGTCCCTTTACCGCAAGGCTCCGGTAGGGAATGCCGTAACTCTCGCCCGCGTTCAGACGGTAACCGGTATGCTCTGTGATGAATTTTTCATACCCCGTCGCGTCGTTGGTGGGGGAGTGGATGTCGATATTGTAGCAGTAACGGCCGATCTCATCCGGGAATACCGATCTGTGAAGAAAATCCTCCAGCGTCAGACGGTAATCGCAAACAACCCGTCTTCCCTCGCGGATGCCCAGATACGGCGCGGAGGCGATCAGCTCGGCGTTTTCATAGCCGCTCACATACCGTCGGTAATAGGTCCGGTATTCCTGAAGCTGGCGTCTGCCCCGCACGATCCCCCGTGTGAGAGATTCCGAATCCCGCGGGTCTACGTCATAGACGTGGCCGGCGTTGGACCCCGCAACCCCGTCTGGCACGCCGGGCGCGGACTGCGCCAGCAGCCGCCACATGCCGGGAAGATGCCGGTCCTCATTCTGAAATACCCCGTCGCGGAAGGCTTCCTCGAGCCTGCTTCTGTCGGGGCCGGAGACGGCGCTGTCCTCCATGCCGGACCAGACGCCGCACAGCGTCGCCGCCATCACGCGGCCCGTTTCGTCGCCGTATTCCGATTCAGCTCCGGCGAAGAAGCTCAGCTCCCCGTCGCCGGTGCAGTCGATGTAAACGGATGCTTTCACGGCGAACAGCCCGCTTTTTCCCGCGCAGACCACGTATTCGATCGCGCCGTCGCTGACCGCTGCGTCGACGACGCTTGTGTAAAACACAAACTCCGCGCCGGCTTCCTGCAGCAGATCGTCGCAGATGTTTTTCAGGATCTCCGCCGGGATGCTGTCCGGACAGTATTTCGCGAACCGTTCCGGCGCCGCCGCCCGGATCCGGTCTCTGATTTCCCGGCCGATCCCATCCGCAAGAAAATGAACGCCGTCGCCGAAGGTCATAAAGCCGGGCACCAGCATATTGACCGCCGCGCCGCCCAGCGCCGGGAACTGCTCGACGAGAAAAACGCGTCTGCCGGCCCGCGCCGCCGCGACAGCCGCCGCAACGCCTGCCGGACCGCCGCCGGCAACAAAAACGTCGGTCTCTTTCCTGACGGGAATGTTTTTTTGATAGCGTACCGTCTGTTCCTCCGAATGGTTATCCATAGCCGCGCCTCTCAGATCATGGTGTTTGACGGATGCGGTCCGGGTGGGATCCGCTCCGGTTATCTGCGCCGGTTCCTGCCGAAAAAGGTGTTGTAGCGGTCCGGCTTCCATTCCGGTTTGACGTCTTTGACCGCTTCGGCGGCGGTGATCTCCCGGTCGCCGTTGTCAACGTCGATCAGTACGTAGCGGTCGTTGCCCATGCCCAGCTCTTTCATATAGCTGAGCTGCCGCAGACCGTGACGGGTCTCAACCCGCTCGATCAGCGCCTTACCGCCGCCCTCGGGCAGGTTGTAGATCAGATCCATGCAGGCGTTGTCCGCCGCAAGGATGTCGAGGGACGCGACAATGCCAACGTCCGGCGTGACGACAGGCTCCGCCTCCGTTCCCTCGCAATCGCAGGAGACGGACATATTGCGCATCACGTTGATATAACAGACATGCGGCGCGAAGTAGTCCACGGTGGCCTTTGTGCTCTCGCTGATGCGCTCCATCAGCTCCTCCTCGGCGATGCTCCACATATTGTCGGAGCCTGCGGCGGTGTGGATCGCCGCCTTGCCGATGCGGCCGTCCGCGCAGCCGATACCGATGTTCTTGTTGCTGCCGCCGAAACCGCCCATGGTGTGACCCTTGAAATGGGTCAGGACGAGAAGCGAGTCGTAATCCAGCATGCTTTTGCCCACGTGCATCTCCTTGAACCATTTGCCGCCCCTGACCGGCAGGGCCGCCACGCCCTCGCTGTCGGTGATATCCACCGGGCAGAAGGTCCAGCCGTTGATTTCAAGGGTCTTGCGGTGGGCTT
>CACYHJ010000387.1 GCA_902774165.1 Oscillospiraceae bacterium | reverse complement strand
CGAGATATCGCCTTACGGCGATTCGATATGTTGACCTGCGGTCAACTCGATATATGCTCGCAAGCGAGCATTCGATATGTGTTTGCTGCGCAAACACGATAAATTCTGATTTATCGCTCCCCGATAAATCAGAATTTATCACCATAAGGAGACCAGCTATGACACTTGACGAGCGCCTGATCCGGGTCGTGCCGGAGGAACGGCAGGTCGCGATCCAGCGGCTTGAGTTTTACGCATTTATTCATTTTACGGTCAACGCGTTCACCGACCGGGAGTGGGGCGACGGGACAGAATCGCCCGCGATCTTCAACCCCGAAAAGCTGGACGCGGACCAGTGGGTCCGGGCGGTCAGACGCGCCGGGATGCGCGGCCTGATCCTGACATGCAAGCATCACGACGGCTTCTGCCTGTGGCCCAGCAAATATACCGCGCACAGCGTCGCGTCCTCGCCCTTCCGCGGCGGCAGGGGCGACGTGGTGCGGGAAGTCTCCGACGCCTGCCGTCGGCAGGGGATCCGCTTCGGCGTCTATCTCTCTCCCTGGGACCGCAACTGCCCGAAATACGGCAGCGGCAGGGAATACGACGATTATTTCGTCTCCCAGCTGACGGAGCTGCTGACGGGGTACGGCGAGATTTTCTCCGTCTGGTTTGACGGCGCCTGCGGCGAGGGTCCGAACGGCAAAAAACAGGTTTACGACTGGCCGCGGTATTTTGAAACCGTCCGCGCCCTGCAGCCTGGCGCGTGCATGAGCGTCTGCGGTCCGGACGTGCGCTGGTGCGGCAACGAGGCGGGGCAGACGCGGCCGTCGGAATGGAGCGTCGTCTCCGCGCGGATGCGGGACACCGAAAAAACCGCCGGCGACAGCCAGAAAGCGGATTCCGCCGCCTTTCGTCTGCGTCCCCTGCGGGCGCAGGATCAGGACCTGGGCAGCCGGGAGGCGCTGCGGGACGAGCCGGAGCTGGTCTGGTACCCGGCGGAGGTCAACACCTCAATCCGCCCCGGCTGGTTCTGGCACGCGAGCGAGAACGACAAGGTGAAGTCCCTTGACCAATTGAAAAAAATCTACCTTAATTCGGTGGGCGGCAACGCCACGTTCCTGCTGAACGTCCCGCCGACCGACGAGGGGCTGATCCATGAAAACGACGTGAAACGGCTTGCACAGCTGGGCGATTTTATAAAGAACGCGTTTGCGCGCAATCTTGCTCCGGAGGCGGAAATCCGCGCATCGGCCCACGTTCCCGGCTGCGGGCCGGAGCATCTGACGGAGGACGCGCCGGAACCGTATTATATGTCCGAAGGCCCGACGGCGGAGCTTACGCTGCAATTCCCCCGCAGGGAACGGCTCGGCTGGCTTGTGCTGCGGGAGAATATCCGCATGAGCCAGCGGATCGAGCGTTTTACCGTGGAGATCGCCCGGGACGATGGATGGAAGGAAGCATATTCCGGCACCGTGGTGGGAAATAAACGCATCGTTCCCCTGAACGGCGCCGCGGCGGATGCGGTCCGCGTGCGCATTACAGACGCCCGCGTCGCGCCGACTCTCGCGTTTCTCGGCGTTTACGCCGCCGACGGCGCGTCCCTGCCGGAATAAACCGGTCTGCGCAAAAAAGCGGATAAAGAATGCTTCTGCGTATCTTTTTGCGCGCCGCCGCTTTTTTATCCGAAAATATTGTATATTTATTCTGTATTTTTTGAAAATTCTCCTTGACATTCCGAAATCCGCGTGCTATACTCAGTATAATTTCAGAGGTAAGGAGAACGGCAATGAAAGCCATTACCCGCAATCAGTTTTTCGGCTTTACCAACGGCTATCTGTTTAGCCGTCCATTTGTCGTGTCCAATCTGGTATCGTGAGCCGCTGAAATGAACGCAATGTCAGTCACGGCCCCGCCCAAGTTGGACGGGGCCGTTTTTCATTCTCCGGCGGGCCCCCGGAGAGTCAGACAGAAATAATTTAAGGAGTGAATACCAATGGAACGTTATTATCAGCCCGAGATCGAATGCGCTTCCCGGGAGGAGATCGTCCGCATCCAGAGCGAGCGCCTTGTCAAGCAGGTGCGCCGCGTCTGGGAAAACGTGCCTTATTACAGAAAGAAAATGGAAGAAAAAGGCGTGACGCCCGACGATATCCGGTCGGTCGACGATCTGCACAAGCTTCCGTTCCTCTCCAAGGCGGACCTGAGGGATGCGTATCCCTACGGCCTTCTCGGCGTGCCGCTGAAGGACGCGGTGCGGATCCAGTCCACCTCCGGCACCACCGGCAAGCGGGTGGTCGCGTTTTATACCCAGCATGACATCGACCTGTGGGAGGACTGCTGCGCCAGAGCCATCACGGCGGCGGGCGGCACAAACGAGGACGTCTGCCAGGTCTCTTACGGCTACGGTCTGTTCACCGGCGGCCCCGGCCTGAACGGCGGCAGTCACAAGGTGGGCTGTCTGACGGTCCCTACCAGCTCCGGCAATACCGACCGCCAGATCATGTTTATTCAGGATCTGAGCGCGACGATCCTTTGCTGCACCCCCAGCTACGCGGCGTATCTGGGCGAGCGGATGAAGGAGATGGGCCTGGGCCCCGACGACATCACCCTCAAGGCCGGTATTTTCGGCGCGGAGGCTTGGAGCGAGGAAATGCGGCAGGATATTCAGAATACTCTCGGCATCAAGGCGTATGATATCTACGGCCTCACCGAGCTTTCCGGCCCCGGCGTGGCGTTCGAGTGCTCCGCCCAGCAGGGCATGCACATCAACGAGGACCATTTCATTGCCGAAATCATCGATCCGGACACCGGCGAGGTCCTGCCGGAGGGCTCCCTGGGCGAACTGGTATTCACCGCGATCGACAAAGAGGCGTTCCCGATGATCCGTTACCGTACCCGCGATATCTGCTCTCTGTCGCGTGAGAAATGCCCCTG
>CACYHJ010000386.1 GCA_902774165.1 Oscillospiraceae bacterium | reverse complement strand
GGGCGGTCCTGCCCGGTTTCCCTTGCGGCAGGCAGGGGAACAGGGCCTTGTCCGTTTTTCAAAAACAACACCAGCGCGATTCCGGCGCAAAGCACCAGCGTCACGCCCAGTCCGCCCTCCGGACCGAACGCCCCTCCGTTGAACAGCGCCATGCCTTCCTTCCCGGTCAGTCGGAAAACGGAGGGCGTCGTGTCCAGCCCGGAGACCGGAAAACCGAAAAGATTCCCCTGCGCAAAGTTCCACGCGGCGTGGATCGCGGCGATTCCCCACAGGTTCCCGGTCCGCAGGAAGTACAGCGCGGCGAATACGCCGAACAGGAAAAGGTTGACCGCCGGCAGAATCCCGAACCCGTTGTTGACCAGGTGCATCAGCGTGAAAACCAGCGCGCTGAGCGCGACTGCCGCCGGCAGGGAGCTGCGGCGCGCCAGTGAGACCAGAAGATATCCGCGGCACAGGAGCTCTTCAAAGAAGCCCTGGACCATGTAAGCGGCGAGGTATAAGACCAGCATTCCGGCGGAAATGCCGCCTTCGCCTCTTTGATAGGCAAAACACGTCGCGAGCACGGAGAGCGACAGCATCCCGATCCCGACGCCGAGACCGACGGGGTAGTGCAGCAGCGATTTTCCGCCCGTCATCCCCATGCCGGCGAGGGTTCTGCGCTCGAACAATCTGCAGTACAGAAGAATGACGGCGATCCCGAGAATCAGGGCATAAAAGGTCGTCAGCGTCGTGCGCTCTCCCGTCAGGCTGCCGCCCCGGATGACAAGGACGGCTGCCGGAATGGCGGAGAGCAGCTCCGCGACGAAAAAAACCGGCAGAAAAATCAACAGCTCAAGCCAGAATTTCCGCCCCTTGCGGCAGCGCCGCGCTTCTTCGATCACGGGATATTCTTTCTGAAAAAAACGCATAGAGTACCCTCCCGGATATTATCGTACCCGCCGACGAATCAGCGGGTACGTTTTTTTACATCACGATGATCTGATCCCGCTGGGCTCCGACGGAAACGTAGGTGACCGGCGCGCCGACGGCGTTCTCAAGATATTTTACATAGCGCCGCGCGGCTTCGGGCAGGTCTTCGAATTTTCTGCACCCGGTGATATCCGCGCCCCACCCGTCGAGGTATTCCACGTTGGGCTTCGCTTCCGCCAGCGCCCTGCCCATGGGGAAGCGGTCCACGGTTTTTCCGTTCACGTCGTAGCTGACGACGACCGGGATCTTTTCGAGATAAGACAGCACGTCCAGCTTGGTGACCGCGAGCTCCGTCGCGCCCTGCACCCGCACGCCGTATTTTGACGCCACAACGTCGAACCCGCCCACGCGGCGGGGCCGGCCGGTGGCGGCGCCGTATTCGCCGCCCGCCTTGCGGAGCGCATCGGCTTCGTCGCCGAACATCTCCGCGGTGAAGGGGCCCTCGCCCACGCAGGTGGAATAGGCTTTCATAATGCCGATGACCCGGTCAAGCCGGTGTCCGGGCACGCCCGCGCCGATGGGGGCGTAGGCGGCGATGGTGGAGGAGGAAGACGTATAGGGATAGATGCCGAAGTCGATATCCCGCAGCGCACCGAGCTGCGCCTCGAACATCACCCGTTTGCCCGCGGCAATCGCGTCCTCAAGATATTCGCCCACGTCGCAGATGTATTCCTTCAGCGGCGCGCCGTACTCCCGCAGATAATCCAGCATCTCCTCATAGGTGAAGGGATCCGCGCCGTAAACCTTCTCGATGGTGAGGTTTTTCCATTCCAGAATGTTTTTCAGCTCGTCCTTGATGGCCTCCGGCTGGAACAGATCGCCCATGCGGATGCCCTTTTTCATATATTTGTCGCCGTAAATGGGCGCGATGCCCCGGCGGGTGGAGCCGTATTTCGCGTCGGCAAGGCGTTCCTCCTCCAGACAGTCCTGCGCCACGTTGTAGGGCATGCAGATGATCGCCCGGTCGCTGATCTTCAGGTTTTTCGGGGAGATCTCGATCCCGCCCTCGCGCAGACGCGCCATTTCGCCGCAGAGGTGCCTGATGTCGATGACCATGCCGTTGCCCATGATGTTGACGACCTCGGGACGCAGGATCCCGGAGGGCAGCAGGTTCAGAATGAACGTGCCACGGTCGTTGACCACGGTGTGGCCCGCGTTGTTCCCGCCCTGATAACGGCAGACGATATCCTGCTGCTCCGAGAGCAGGTCGACCATGCGGCCCTTGCCCTCGTCGCCCCAGTTGATGCCGACGATGGATGTGAGCATAAAAACCATTCCTTTGCATTTTTATTCTTTCCGAATGCATATTGTAGCACAGCGGGGTTTGAAATACAAGAGAAAATTCTGATTTATCGCTGCGCGATAAATCAGAATTTGGTTACCGGTTGTCGGTTGTTGGTTGTCGGTGTCGGTAAATTTAACGCTTATGTGTCCCTTCTTGCGGGAGCGTCAATTTTACGCTGTCACCGATTACCGATCCCCGATTACCGACGACCGTAAATTCTGATTTACGGGGCGCAAGCGCCCCGATAAATCAGAATTTACCGTTCTCCGCAATTGCCCGGCAGACCCGTTCCATCTCCTCGGGGTCGATGCAGATCTCTTTGTCTCCGGCGCGGATGCGATCCTGCGCCTCGCGCAGGTCCATCCAGAGAACCTCAGAGACCTCTTCCTCCTGCAGCCGCAGCCCGATATCCCTCGCGCTGCTGCTGAGCGACCGACGCCCGAAGTAGCGCCGGTAATGGACCAGGCCCTTGTAGGCGTCGTCCACGTTTTTCCATATCCAATACAGCGCGGTCAGCTCGCAGAAATTCGCGTTTTTATCGGCGATGTTGTCGCCGGTATCGTCCCGCAGACAGCCGGGAAAGCTGTCCTTCTGCGGGCTGCGCCGCTGAAGCAGGATCTGAAGCGCGCCGTTCTGTTTCCGGTAAATAAAAGTGTGGCTCGCGCCGTGCAGGATCCCGTTCCGGTGCGCCGCCGTCCGTTCGACCCGCTCCCCGGTCTGCGTTCCCTCTTCGTTGTAAACTGCAAGTAGTTCCATGGTGTATCCTTTCGGTAATTACTGATTTGTCGCGAAGCGACAAATCAGTATTTGCAATGAATAATGAAAAATGAATAATGAATAATTGATGACGGGGTTCCACCCCGTACCCCATTATATAATTATGTTAAATCTTTGCAATCTAGAACAATTAAGTTAATAGCGTCAATTTTTTTCAGACATTCACAAATTGTGACATCTACAATAAAAAGGCGCGAAGCGCTTTTCCGAAATTATTCATTATTCATTTGATTTGCCGAGGTCAAAGACCTCGACAAATTCAGTATTTTTCGCAGTCTGCGATTTTTATCGGGACGCCTGCTGCGCCCGGGCGACGCGCGCGGCGAACGTACCCGGCGTGACGATCCGCACGCCGTCGCCGAACAGATTCACCATCTGCTCCACGGCGCGCATGCAGTCGCCGCCCTCGACGAAATTGCCCTGTGCGTCAAGGCCGGACCACGCGTGGACTACGATGAGGGAATAGGCGTCGGGGCTTGCGGGATCCTTCGACGCGGCGTTGATCGCCGCCGCAATCTCCGCGGGGGAACAGCCCTCGATCCCGTTCCACAGACGGTAACGGGCGGAGATGATCGGCTTGCCGTCCACGGTGCGGACCGCGCCTTCATATCCGGCGTAGTTTGCGTAATCGAAATAGAACAGCGCGTCGATCCCGTCCTGCGAGAGGATCGTGTCCTCCGCCTTCGCGTTGAAGCCGTGATCGTCCAGCACCGCGGCGATACGGGTGCCGTTCTTCGCCATCTGCTCCGCGAGCTGCTTCGCCATTACCTGGACCGCGGCGGGGTTGTTCCATTTGGAGGGGAAGGTATAGCCCAGGCCGCTGATGTGGGTGATAAATTCGTCGTTTTCCGTCATGTTGTCATACAGATATTCCGCCATCGGCGCCGCCATATCCGCGACGCAGGCGGGAATGCCCCAGCCCATCGGGAACGCGCCGCGGACGGGCGAGCCGTAATGGGATTCGTCGGTGAACAGCGTCGTGATCCACTGCAGGTTGTCGCCGTCGGACATCGCAAGGCATACGGTGTGAACGCCCTCGGCGCTCTGCGCCTCCGCCGGCGTTTTCTGCGTCAGGCTGTCGACGCAAAAGCCGCTGAGGGTGGAGTAGTTGCAGCCGTGGTCCGCCGCGATCAGGCACATATTCATCCCGGAGAAGGATTTCACCGTGTCAAATTCGCCCAGCACCGGGTTCCAGCCGAAGATCACCGCGTTGTCCTTCAGGAAAGAGAAGGTTTTGGTGTGATCCTTCGGGTTTGCGGAATCGGAGAACCCGAAATAAGCGCCTGCCATGACGGCGAGATCCACCAGCTTCGGCGCGTAGGCGACGGGCTGCTCGATCGCGATTTTTTGGTTCAGCTGACTGAAATATCCGCTTTTGCGCAGCTTCGCGTCGTCCCAGCCCCGGACGTCTTCCTTCTTTTCAAGTCCGGCAGCCTTCGCTGCGTCCTCCAGCGATTCCGGGATCACCGCCGCCTGCAGCGCGCCCGCCACCGAGACCGCCGCCGCGGCGCCGGCAGCGTCGCAAAGAACGTATCCGTTCGCTGCGGAGCCGTATGCCTTCAAAAGAGAAGCCGCGTCCCATTTCCCGCCGTCGGGCCGGGTCTCAAGGATCTGCGCGTCCAGATAAGGCAGGTATTTTTTATACGCGCCGTCGCGGATCAGGATCTGCGTCTCGCTTTTGTTGGCAAGAACGCCCTGCAGCGCGCCGATCGCCAGCGCCTCGTCCCCGGCGGGATAATCCACAAGCGCGATCTGTTTTGCGCTCACCGCCGCGGCGGGGTATTCGACCGGCGCCACGTCCAGGTTTTTCAGGTACCGGAACGCCGGGCCGAAGCCCGAGGTGAACAGAATGGAGATGCAGGTAAACAACGCGAGGAATTTACTGACGACGGTTTGCATGGGGAGGCCTCCTTTTTTGCGGCGCAATGATATCTATATATTAGCAAAAACGCGGAAACAAATCAATGCTATTGAGAATTTTTTTGCAATCCGGAAAAATTCTCAATCATATTTCATTTTTGACCGTTTCTGATGAGAAAGGCTGCCTGCGGCACGTCGACCGGGACGAAGACCGTTTCCCGGCTCGGCTTCGGAAAAACCGGCCTTCTCTTTCTTGAATCCGTGTTTTTCGGTTGACATTTTGTTTCCGCCGCGTTATATTTTACTATATTAAAGGGGGAATGCATATGGAACCGCAAAAGATTCTCGTTCTCGATTTCGGCGGGCAGTATAACCAGCTGATTGCGCGGCGGGTCCGCGACCATCGGGTCTACGCGGAGATCCTGCCCTATACGACCGGGCTGAGCAAAATCAGAAAAGAAAAATACGCCGGCATCATCTTCACCGGCGGGCCGAATTCGGTCTTCGACCCCGCGTCGCCCCATTACGCGAAGGAGATCCTCGATCTGGGCGTGCCGGTGCTGGGCATCTGCTACGGCTGTCAGCTGATCGCCTGGATGGCGGGCGGCAAGGTCAAAACCGCGCCGGTCAGCGAATACGGCAAGGCGTTGAAGCAGGCATTGAAGGCATCGCCCACGATATCATAGAGCGTTGT
>CACYHJ010000385.1 GCA_902774165.1 Oscillospiraceae bacterium | reverse complement strand
CGCGCCGACTTCGGCACCGGCCTTGACTCCAATTACTGCGTGACGCTCGCCGGCGGGAGCCTCTCGAGCCTATCCGGCAACATCACCACCACCATCGGCTCCGGCGCGGGGCAGGTGAACACCGTCGCCGACGAGCGCGCGCTGCGGGAGATCTACCTCACCGCCTTTGAAATTGCGGTCAAGGAGTCTCAGCCCTGGACGATCATGAGCTCCTACAACCGTCTGAACGGGACCTACTCCTCCGAAAACAAATGGCTGCTCAGCGACGTCCTGCGCGACGAATGGGGCTTTGAAGGGCTTGTGGTGACCGACTGGGGCGCGGAAAACGACCGGGTCGAGGGCATCAAAGCCGGGAACGACCTTGAAATGCCCACCTCCTTCGGCGTGGGCACAAAGGCGATCGTCGAGGCGGTCCGGGCAGGCAGACTGGACGAGAGCGCGGTGGACGAATGCGCAGACCGGGTGATCGACCTGATTCTCAAGGGCGCGGCGAACCGCAAGGCGTTCACTTACGACAAACAGGCGCACAATGAAATCGCCCGCAAGGTGGCGGCGAACTCCATGGTGCTGCTGAAAAACGAGGGCGGCGTGCTCCCGCTGGACAAATCGAAAACCGTCGCCGTGATCGGCGAGATGGCCCGCGCGCCCCGTTATCAGGGCGCCGGCTCCTCCGGCATTCAGCCGACGATGCTTGACAACGCGTTCGACAAACTGATCGAGGCGGGCGTTCACGTTCTGTACAGCCCCGGTTACAGCAAAAAAGCCGGCACGCCCAACGCCGCGCTGATCGCGGACGCGGTCGCGACGGCAAAGAGGGCCGACGTGGCGCTTGTGTTTATCGGCCTGACCGAGGAATACGAGGCGGAGGGCTACGACCGGGACCACATCCGTCTGCCCGACGCCCACAACGCCCTTGCCGCCGCCGTGGCGAAGGCCAACAAAAACACCGTGATCGTGCTGCAGGGCGGCTCCCCCGTTGAAATGCCCTGGAAAGACAGCGTCAGCGCGATCCTCAACACCTACCTGGGCGGGCAGGCCTCCGGCGCGGCGACCGCCGACATACTCACCGGCGCGGTCAACCCCTCCGGCAAGCTGGCGGAGACCTATCCGCTCAGCTATGACGACACGCCCGCCGTCAACCGGTTCCCCGGCACGAAGGTTTCCGTCGAATACCGGGAGAGCGTGTTTGTCGGCTACCGTTATTACGACACGGCGAAAAAGGACGTGCTGTTCCCCTTCGGCTACGGCCTGTCCTACACCACGTTCGAATACTCCGGGCTGAAGCTTTCCAGAAAAAAAATGAAGGACTCCGACCTGCTGACCGTGTCCTTCAAAATCAAAAACACCGGCGCGGCGGACGGCGCGGAGATTGCGCAGATCTACGTCCGGGACAATGAGAGCACGATTTTCCGCCCCGAAAAGGAGCTGCGCGGCTTTGTCAAGGTCTTCCTGAAGGCCGGCGAGGAGAAAACCGTTTCCGTCGAGCTGGGCAAACGCGCGTTCGCGTTCTATAACGTGAACGCCGAAGGCTGGCAGGTGGAGACCGACGATTTCACGGTTTTCGTCGGCGCATCCTCCCGGGATCTGCGGCTGGAGGGCAAGGTCCACGTGACCGGCGCCGATGCGGAAATCCCGGATTACCGGGAATGCGCGCCGGAATACTACGGCGGCGATCTGCAGAACGTCAGCGACGCTTCCTTTGCCGCGGTGCTGGGGCACGAGATCCCGGAGAGCCGGCGCGACCCGAACGCGCCGATCACGATCGCGAATACGCTTGAGGACGCCATGGATACCTCGCGCGGCGCCGCGATTTATAAGATGATCGACGTGCTTCTCGGCAAAATGTCCGGCGGGGACGAGGCGAACGCCCGTATGATGAAGGCAATGGCGCTGCAGATCCCGATCAAGTGCTTCATCTCGATGAGCATGGGCGTGTTCAGCCCCGCAATGGCGGACGCGCTGGTGGATATTCTCAACGGCGGCCCGATGGCGGCGGATATCGGCAAGATCATCGCCGGCCTCGCAAAATCCATCAAGAACATCAAGGTGCTGATGAATTCCATTTAACGGATCCTATAAAAAATGCCGGGGATTGACCTCGGCATTTTTTATTTCTTATTATACAATATACCAGGCTTCAACGCATGGATCACCTTTGCCGTCCCGACAACCAATCACCCACGGGGGTTTTATTATTTCCCCGGTCCCCCGGGCAGCCGATTAAGATATTGGCAGCCCCGGAGGATCTGCGTCTGGTCGGAATAGCTGTGACGGTACAGCTCGACGACGTAATCGCCGCGGTAGTCCAGCGCGCGCATTTTCTCAAACAGCGCGGCAAAATCAAACAATCCCTCCCCCGGAGGGACGCAGTCCTTCTCCGCGGTGTAATCGCTCAGATGCATGTGGCAGACCGTGCCGCCCAGCTCCCGGAGGAAATCGTCGACCGCCACGCTCCCCTCATATTTGAGAAACCCGATGATGGATTTCATCGCCGTACTTTTTCCGGCGCCGTTCGGACCGAGCAGAACCGTAACCGTTCCCGGTTCGAGCGTGAAACTGACGTGATCGCACGCCATGGTTTTTCCGTACCGTTTGGTCAAATCGCTGACAACTAACATAATGGTCTCCTTTTTATCAATGGGTCGAATGACCTTTATTTTTCTTTGTAGTAAAGCATACAGTGGCAGTAGCCCTCGAAATCCGGGTCTTTGATCTGATCCCGGAATTCCTTGCACATACATTTGGTGTCCTCGGTCTGCTCCCGCCGGCAGGGACAGTATCCCCCGGTGCGTTTCAGACCTTCCTGCACCACCGCTACGATCTCTTTGTCTTCGTTGTATCGGACTTTCATCTTTTTTTCTCCTCTCTCACGCGCATAGAGCGCACTTTTTCTTCGTCCGGCGTGACGACGCAGGACCAGTTGGTATGGTAGATCA
>CACYHJ010000384.1 GCA_902774165.1 Oscillospiraceae bacterium | reverse complement strand
TTTTCGACCTCCTCATAGTTCCCCGCGATGACGCCGTAATTCGCGACGCCCTTCTCGCGGCTCTCGAGCTCAAAGAAGGTATCGAAGGGCAAAATCAGCGAGGGAATGACCTGCTGCGCGACGGAAGAGGCAAGATCCTCCGGCTCCCGTTCGGTCAGAAGCGCAATCTCCACGTCGGATTCCGTCCCAACCTCGCCGACGTCCGTCTCCTTTCTGATATGCAGCTTCTTCCCGCGGACGGAGTTCTCAAAGCACGGGATCTGCCGTTTTTTTCTCGTTCTCGTATCCCGCGCGAGATTATACAGAACGGCGCGGATCGCCGACTTGTCGTGGAACGCGGACGCGTCCGCGCCGAGCTGTTTTACATACGCGTCAAAGGTCGCGTCATCCAAGCCGAACAGCATGACCTGCACCCCGTATTCTTCCGTCTGGCCCAACAAGTCCTGCGCCTGCGCGGTCAGGCCGTCGGGGCGTTCGGCGGAGCAATACGTCGCCTGCCAGCCGAATACCCGGTCCGAGTCGATCTCATCCCGCAGAATGCGCTCCGCCTTGTCAATATCGCCCGCGTTGATGAATACGGTAAAATCCGCCTGCCGCCCGCCGGTCTCCTCCTTCATCAGCGCGTCCAGCAGCGTTGAAAAATTCGAGACCGTCAGAAACAGCACCGCGCTCATCACCAGCGCGAACACGATGTTCCGGCTTCGGCGGCCGTTGCGCTTGAAATTCTTGACCGCCAGCTCGCCCTCGTAACCGAAAAGCTTTCTTGTCAGGCGCGAAACGCGCAGACGCTTCGCCTTTCTGACCTTGACGGTATTCGCCCCGCGAATCGCGTCGATCGGGCTCGTTTTCGACGCCTTCCGGGCGGGGATATAACAGGAAACGCCCACCGTGAACGCTGCGGTCAGCACCGCGCCGAGGATGATCCACGGGGAAAACCGCACCCGGAACGCCTCGGAGGAATGCAGGGTGATCACCTCGAGCAGCTGCGTCTGGATGCTGCGGAAGGTGATCTCCATGCCGAGGAACCCCGCGCCGACGCCGACGGGGATCGCGACCGCGGACAGAATCAGACCCTCAAAATAGATCGAGGCGCGCTTCTGCTTTTTTGTCGCGCCCACCGAGGCGAGCATGCCAAGATACCGCTCGCGCTCCTGATAGGAGACGGCGAAGCTGTCGTAGATCATGGCGACGGAAGCGATCACGATGATCGCCAGCAGGATCGCGACAAACACGGTCAGCGCCCGCAGCATGCCGCTGTCGCGGAAGATGCCGGAGAACGAAAACAGGTCACTGTTCCTCTTCGTCGTAAGCGCGCCGCTTTTTTCCGTCAGCGCGTCGATCTTATCGAACACCGCGTTGTCCAGCTCGTTGAATTCGACGGTCACGTAGGTCCCGCCGTCCACCGGTACGGAATCGTCGTAAAGCACGATCCCCGCGCGAGAGTCGAAATACGTCACGCCGGGATCAGCAACGCCGCAGACGCGGTATTCTTTCGTCTCAAGCGTCTCGGCCTCTTCGTCCGGCGTCACGTTCGCTGTGAAAGAGACCGTGTCGCCCACCTTCCAGTCGAGGGAAAGGTCGTCAAGGAATTTCCGCGAGACCAGCAGCTCGCCGGGAGAAGCCGGGAACGCGCCTTCGAGGATCCGCAGCGCACGCAGGCCGACGGTGTTTTCGTCCGCCGCGTCCACGCTGACCCGCCGTTCCGTATTCCCTTTTTTCATAATAATATCGAAGCAGTTTCTGCCGAGGGTATAGGTTTTAACGTCCGGATCGTTTTTGAAAACGCCGATATCCGGCGCGTTCTCAAACAGATACTGCGCGTGCCAGGTCCCGCCGGTGAGCAGAACAGACTCATGCTCGTAGATCAGAAAAGAAAACAGCGACGTGAATACCGCCGTCACCATGGCGACGGAAACCACGATCGCCAGCGCCGTCAGCACCGAACGCTTCATATGCGTGCGGATATGGCGCAGCGTCAGCTTTTGAACGATGTTCATTACGCTCTCCTTTCGTCGCGGACGATTTTGCCGTCCTCAATGGCGATCAGGCGGTCGGCGGAGAGCGCCGTTTTTTCATCGTGGGTGATTATGATGATCGTCTGATCCAGCTCGCGGTTGAATTTGCGCAGCAGGGAAATGATCTCCCGGCTGTTCTCGCTGTCCAGGTTGCCGGTGGGTTCGTCTGCAAGAAGCAGCGCCGGATGGTTGATCAGCGCCCTGCCGATGGACACGCGCTGCTGCTGTCCGCCGGAAAGCTCCGAGGGCAGATGCCCCACCCGGTGGGACAGCCCCAGCTTTTCGATCAGCGCGTCCACCTGCTTTCTGTCGGGCGTTCTGCCGTCCAGAAGCAGCGGCAGAGTCAGGTTTTCCTCCACCGTGAGGATCGGGATCAGATTGTAGAACTGATACACGAGCCCGATCTGACGGCGGCGGAAGATCGCCAGCGCCGTTTCGTCGAGCGTCGAGATATCCGTATTGTCGATCAGCACCTGCCCGCTTGTCGCCGTATCGACGCCGCCTAAAATGTGCAGCAGCGTGGATTTGCCCGAACCGGAGGGGCCGATGACGGCGACGAACTCCCCTTTTTCGACGGAAAAGGAAACGTCGTCCAGCGCCCGCACAAGGGTGTCGCCCTTGCCGTAGGTCTTGCAGAGATTTTTTGTTTCAAGTATTTTCATATGCGATTCTCCTCTCTGTGCCTATCATAGCACGCCAACCTTACGATTCGGTGACAAATTTGATTACAGATTTGTTATAAATTCTGTTTTATGCGCACGCGCATAAATCAGAATTTAGGCATCAGGCACTGGGCATTAGTGTCAGTCAAATATACAAATAGATGTCATCTGATATACTCATGCCAAATTTACACTTATGTTTACTTAACGCTTTCTTTACGATAAAACGCAGAAGGTAAATTTTACAGATTCTAATGCCTATT
>CACYHJ010000383.1 GCA_902774165.1 Oscillospiraceae bacterium | reverse complement strand
TCTGTGCAACTTGGTGAAAACCGAGATAAACCGCGCCCTTTTAATCGTAATCCGGCTCAGATTTCAACACCTCGGGACTCGGGTCTCGGTACTCGGGACTTAAATTCTGATTTAACGGCAAAGCCGTTAAATCAGAATTTACACCGGAACGTCGCAATCTCAAACGGACGGAAGGTATATTCCGTTCTCCATTCCTCCGTTTCGGGTTCTTCGAGGGAATTGCATCGCAGGAGCTGTACGCCGTCCAGGCGCATCGCCGTCTCTTTTCCGGCGCTCTCCCAGAGGCGAAGGACAAAACCATCGCCGTCCTCGGCACGCTTGAAGGCGCTGAAGCCGAGGTTCTTCGGCATTTCCGCCAGCACCGGGAACAGGCAGCAGCATTCGTTCGCCCTGCCGAGCGGTTTTTCGCCGGTCAGCGGCAGCATCCCGTCGCGGGAGAGCTCCAGCGTGCGGCCGAACTGGTTGAACTTTGCCGCCAGGGACTGAGCGTCTCCGTCGGCAAAGGCGCCGCGCCACGCCGCCAGAGCGTATTCCGAAACGTGACGGGCTTTTTCCGTTGTGCCCCGGTAGGTGGGATTGTCGTACTCAAAGGAGCGCAGCAGGCTGATCTGCAGCGCGCCGTCGTGCAGGCGCGTCGCAGGCAGGCCGCCCTTGAGCACCGCCATGCTGTATTTGCCGTTTGAAAGGCCCGCGAAGCCCAGGCTCGGCCACTCGTCGGTAATGCCGAGGCTCTCGGTCATTTCGGGCATATTGCGCGCCATCGTGCCGAAGGGCACCTCGCAATAGATCTTACCGTCGCAGTCGAACATGGGCGGGAAATTGGCGAACACGCGGGTGTCGGCGCCGTCCCAATCCAGCTCCGTGCGGCAGCGCACCAGCGCCTCGCCCCGGTACAGCGTGACCGTCTGTTTCCAGGCGAGTCTTTTTATTTTGTGCGATTCATCGACGACGGTCCCGGTGAGAATGAACCGGCTGTAAATTTCGTTCGTTTCCCGGCATACGTTGTCCGCGAAAACGGGGCGGTGATCCCGCTCCGGCGCGCTTCTGCCCCAGGGGCTGCCCTCGTCGGTGCCCAGGCACAGGCAGAGGCCGCCTTTGTCCAGCAGCTCCCGGTTGGCCTTTTTATCATAGACGCAGGTGATCTGCCGGCCGTTGGCCATCACCCGGAAATACTCGTTCTCGATGGTGAACAGCTCGCCCTCCGAGGAGCGGCAGCCCTTGGGCTCCGGCTTGCCGGAAGCCTTCCACAGGAAGATGCGCCAGCCGAAGGCGGGGATCTCGGTCAGCACCCGCAGCTTCACGCCCACGCCCACCAGCATGGGAGAAAACTCCGGGTCAAAGGCGGGCAGCGGGTAGCCCTCCACGTCGAACACGTCCACGTGCTTCGTGCCCTCGGGGGCGTGCAGCGCCAGCACCGGAAGGTTCGCCGGCTGCGCGGTGGGGTTGAAGTATACGGCGGCGTTATACCCCTCGGGGATGGTGATATTCTCAAGCCGCGCCCATTCCAGCGCGGCGTCGCGGTAAATCTGTTCCGCGCCGCGCCGCACCTCGCGGATATATGTCTTCAGCTCGTGATAGGACGCGTCGCAATGGCTGCCGGGCACGTTGTCATGGAATTGGATGAACGCCATCTTGTTCCACAGCGCCTCGATCTTTTTCTGCGGGTAGTCCCTGCGGGGTACTGCGTCCGAATCCCAGCCGCCGCGCATGAGCACCAGCGCAGCAAGGGTCTCTGCCTCGATCAGCAGATGCTCCAGCTCCCGGTTCGCCTGCTTGATCTTGATGCGGGAGGTGTAGCAGCCGCAGGAGACCGGGTTGCCCTCGGTCCGGGGGTCGATTTCGTCCTCGGTGTAAGCCCCGCGCCGCAGCGCGTCCACCTGACCGCGGCACCAGATATCGTGGTTTTCTTCAAAGGTGACGTATTTGATCTCCATCTCCCGCTCGGCGGCCGCCTCCTTCAGCGGGCCATAAAGGAAGTCGCCCACGCGCGGCTCCTCGGTCGTGATCATGACGAAGTATTCGTCTTTGTCAACCTCGAGCAGCCGGTCGAGCATTTCGCCCGCGCTCATATTGCCGTAATAGGCGCTCTGCAGCAGCTCCTTGTCGGGGCGGGTCATATTGTAAGTAATGTCGATGCCCGTGCCCTCGCACAGCTCGCAGCCGATGCCGCGGCAGGCCTTGCAGGGCGGGATCTTCACACAGTCCGCGGTGCGCAGGTTCGGCTCCGGCGGCTGCAGGAAACGGTTGTCCAGCACGATCAGCGTGCCGTCGAGCCCGCGCCAGTAGGGCTTGTTGTTCTTCATCACCCGGTCGAAGATGATCAGCGCGTCGTAGCCGACCGAACGGAAGAACTGCGGCAGCTGGGAGGCAAGGCCGAAAATATCCGGAGTTATGGCGTAACGGGGCGTATGGCCGAATTCTTTTTTATAGTATTCCCGGCTGTACAGGTGGTTGCGCACCCAGGACTCGCCCTCGGTGAGGTTCACGTCGATGACCGCCTCGCCGCCGCCGGCAAGCTCGATCAGGCCCTTTTTCACAAGCGCTTTGAACCGCTCCTCCTGGTCCGGATTGCGGCGCAGGAATTCCTTGACCACCAGAGACTGCTCCAGCTGGTATTTCACGCCGTATTTTTCTGCAAAGTCCATATATTCGAGGATCTGCAGCTCCTCCACGTCCGAATAAGGGCGCACCACGTCCCCGGTGTCGGGATGGTTGAAATGATCCTTGAAGCAGCGCAGCCACGAGGGGTCCATATGGTTCCGGGCGACGATGTAGACTTTTTTCATATGATTACGTCTCCTTTGTGAGGTAGAGAAATACGTTTCATAAACCCAGACGCAGAGCGTATCCTTGCGGTTTCCGAGTCACGAGTCACGAGTCACGAAGCAACGGGGCGTCAGCCCGACAAATCAGTATTTATAAAAACAATTTCTTTACTGCGAAGCCGAGGCCCTTCGCGAAGGTATCAAAATCCGATTCTTTCCCCACCACGGTGCCGTAATGGATCGGGATCGCCGCCTTGGGCGCGAGAACCTTCGCAAGCTCCCGGGCCTCCTTCGCGGTCATGGTATAGGTGCCGCCGACGGGCAGCATGGCGATATCGCATTTTACCGCCCGCGCCTCTTCCGTATCGTCGGTGTCGCCCGCGATATAAACGCGCACACCGTCCACGGTGAGGATATATCCAAGCCACCCGTTTTTCTTCGGGTGGAATTTTTTATTCGTGTTGTAAGCGGGCACGGTCTCCACCGGGAACCCCATGACAAGCGTGGTTTCCCCGGGCGCGAGGGCGACGGTCTTCGTCCCGTCGACGCCCATCCCCTTCACGTCCGCCGCCATGGATGCCGGGATCACGAAAACAGTATCGTCCTTGCGGACCTTTTCGATATCCTCGGGCGAGAAATGGTCGTAGTGGGCGTGGGTGATGAAGATCAGGTCCGCGTCGTGCGGCGCGTCCTTCACCCGGAACGGGTCGATATAGAGGATCTTCTCCGCCTCGATGCGGATGCTGCTCTGCTCGTTGACGGTGATGCGCTCAAGCACCGCGTCGACGGGCGACGCGGCGGCGGTTGCCGAAACCGTTTCAACGGCCGTGTCTTTTGTGGTGTTCACGGTGGTTCCTCCGTTCTCATTTATCTCAGCCGCGCACGATGCGAGAATCAACAGTATCACTGCGAGCAATACCGCAGGCGCGGCAGTTTTTATTCTATTCATTCCGTGCCTCCGTGGGGTAAATTCAGATTTAGCGAGATGATACCCGACAGGCAATCGTGCCTGCCCCGAACATCAATCGTCAGAATTGTTACGTGGGCGGGGCGAAAATGTCGTAGGGAACGACGCCTCGGCGTTCCGCATGAAAACT
>CACYHJ010000382.1 GCA_902774165.1 Oscillospiraceae bacterium | reverse complement strand
AAGACTCAGTTTATCTCAATTTTCACCAAGTCGCACAGACTTTAAGATTGTACCTTGGGTCTCGGGACTCGAGACTCGAGACTGTAAATTCTGAAAGGAGCAAATAATATGAAAAACATCCCCGACGTCCGGCTGGGCCTGATCGCCGTCAGCCGCGACTGTTTCCCCATCGCCCTGAGCGAGAGAAGACGCGCCGCCCTTGCCGCCGCCTGCGCGGAGATCGGCGCCCCGGTTTACGAGGCGAAAAAGACCGTTGAGAACGAGCTCGACATGCGCGATGCGGTGGCCGAGGTCAAGGCGCAGGGCTGCAACGCTCTGGTCGTGTTCCTGGGCAACTTCGGTCCCGAAACGCCCGAGACGCTGATCGCGAAGCATTTTGACGGCCCCTGCATGTATATCGCCGCCGCGGAGGAGACCGAAGAGGATCTGATCGACGGCAGAGGCGACGCTTACTGCGGCATGCTCAATTGCTCCTATAACCTCGGCATGCGGCATTTGAGCGCCTATATCCCCGACTATCCCGTGGGCACCGCCGCGGAGCTGGCGGAGATGGTGAAAAATTTCATTCCGATCGCCCGTACGGTCATCGGCGTGAAGAATCTGAAAATCATCACCTTCGGGCCCCGTCCGCAGGATTTCTTCGCCTGCAACGCGCCCATCAAGGGCCTTTACGAGCTGGGCGTGGAGATTGAGGAAAACAGCGAGCTGGATCTTCTCGTTTCCTATAAAGCCCACAAGGGCGATCCCCGCATCCCCGCCGTCATGGAGGACATGGCGAAGGAGATGGGCGAGGGCAAATATTATCCCGACCTCAACGAGCGCATGGCGCAGTATGAGCTGACGCTGCTCGACTGGGCGGCGGCCCACAAGGGCGACCGGGAATACGTGGCGTTCGCCAACAAGTGCTGGCCCGCCTTCCCCGGCCAGTTCGGCTTCGAGCCCTGCTACGTCAACTCCCGCCTTGCGACCCGCGGCATCCCCGTGGCATGCGAGGTGGATATCTACGGCGCGCTGAGCGAGTACATCGGCGCCTGCGCCGGCCTCGGCCCCGTCACGATCCTCGACATCAACAACTCCGTGCCGAAGGATATGTTTGACAAACATATCGCCCCGAATACGGAATACAGGCTCACCGACACCTTCATGGGCTTCCACTGCGGCAACACGCCCTCCTGCCTGATGTGCAGCGACCGCGCGGTCAAGTATCAGCTCATTCAGCACCGGGTGCTGGAGCCCGCCGGCAGCGAGCCCGACATCAGCCGCGGCACCCTTGAGGGCGACATCGCCCCCGGCGACATCACCTTCTTCCGCCTGCAGTGCGACAGCGAGGGCGTCCTGCGCTCCTACATCGCCCAGGGCGAGGTGCTGAACGTGAAGACCCGCTCCTTCGGCGGCATCGGCGTGTTCGCGATCCCCGAAATGGGCCGCTTCTACCGCAACGTGCTGATCGCCCAGCGCTTCCCGCACCACGGCGCGGTGGCGTTCGGCCACTACGGCAAAATCCTCGCGGAGGTCTTCCGGTTCCTCGGCGTGGAGAACATCGCCTACAACCGTCCCGCGAATATGCCCTATCCCGGCGAGCTGCCGTTTCAGTTCTGAGTTCTGAATGCAAGAAACGCCGTACGGAGTTCGTCAGGCCTCCGCGCGGAGTTTTTTTCGGGAAATTTCCCGGAGATTGCATGTTTACGGTTATTTTAATATAATATATCATGATATAGATCGGTTCTGAGGAGAAGTACGGATGAAGATCGCGTTTTTTGATACGAAGGAATATGATAGAAAAGCCTTTGAGCCCTATGAGGGCCGCGGCGGGCTGTCGTTCAAGTTCTACGACACGAAGCTGAACGCCGATACCGTGGGGCTTGCGGCGGGCGCGGACGCGGTCTGCGTTTTTGTCAACGACGACGTCAGCGCCGCGGTGGCGGACAAGTTGTATGAGTACGGGGTGAAGCTGATCGCGCTGCGGTGCGCGGGCTTCAATAATGTGGATCTTTCCTCAGTGTTCGGCAGGATCCATGTGGCGCGGGTCCCGGCGTATTCCCCTTACGCCGTCGCGGAGCATGCCATCGCGCTGCTGCTTTGCTCGATCCGCCGGCTTCACAAGGCGTACATCCGCACCAAGGATTACAATTTCAGCCTGAACGGGCTGACAGGCTTTGACCTGCACGGGAAAACCGTGGGCGTCGTGGGCACCGGGAAAATCGGCAGAGTGTTTATTGACATCTGCCGCGGCTTCGGAATGCATGTGATCGCATATGATAAATTCCCCGCGCCGGACAGCGGGATCGAATACGTGTCCCTGGACGAGCTGTTCGCCCGCAGCGATATTATCTCCCTGCACTGCCCGCTGACGGAGGACACGCGGCATCTGGTCAACCCCGGCAGCATTGAAAAGATGAAAAAGGGCGTCGTGATCCTCAACACCTCCCGCGGCGCGCTGATCGACTCCGAAGCGCTTCTGGAGGGGATCAAGCAGCGCAAAATCGGCGCGGCGTGCCTCGACGTCTACGAGGAGGAGTCGGACCTGTTCTTTGAGGACCGTTCCGGCCATATCCTGAACGACGACACCCTGGCGCGCCTGATCACCATGCCCAACGTGCTGGTGACCTCCCATCAGGCGTTTTTGACAGAAGAGGCGCTGGCGAACATCGCCGAAACCACCGTGAAGAATATCGAGAACTTCTTTGCCGGAAAGCCGCTGGAAAACGAGGTCTGCTACCATTGTGAAAACATGGCGGCGTGTAAGAAGAACGGGAGGAAGAAGTGTTTTTGAGGTAAAATCTGATTTAACGGCGGAGCCGTTAAATCAGATTTTACAGGCAGTAGGCATTTGGCAATAGGCATTAGAATTTGTAAAATCTACCTTCTGCGTTTTATCGTAAAAAAAGCGTTAAATAAACATAAGTGTAAATTTGGCATGAGTATGTCAGATGATAGCTATTT
>CACYHJ010000381.1 GCA_902774165.1 Oscillospiraceae bacterium | reverse complement strand
AAATGAGATAAGATTCCTTATATGCTCACCGCCGCCGGGACCTTCGGTTTTTTCGATAAGCGTGAGATAATCCTCTTTGCTTTTGAAGCCGTAGGTGTCTGCAATGAAGGCGGTTATGAGAGTCTTTTCCATACCGAGGAAAAGCTCGTTATAAGCAAGATTGAAGGCTTTTACCGCTATGTCGGTGCCGCCGGAAATGTCGCCCGAAAAAGCGCCGAGACCCATAAGCTGCAGCATCCTGCCGGATGAATCTATGCCGTTGCAGCATACGCCCGTGCCGCAGTTATAGCCGATTGCCGCGCCGGTTTCGCTGCCGGCTTTTACAACTATGAAGCCGTCATTGTAAATCTCAAAATTCTTAAGCCCTTTTTCTTTGAGCAGGGCGCACATTTTTTCATACTGATAGGGGTGATCGATACCCGCAAGGCCCATAAGGGTAAAAGATATATCGGCAAGGTCGGCTCCCGCTTTTTCACACAGGGCGAGAAGCCCGTCCATTATGTAATCGCTTGCCTCGTCAAAGCTGCCCTCAAGGTTTTCGTGATTGCTGCCCTTGCCTTCGTGCAGGGCGAGCATTGTTTTGTTCTCATCAAAAAGGGCATAAGCGGTTTTTGTGCCGCCGCCGTCAACTCCTATGTAATACTTCATTTTCCACCTCAAAACAGTCTTCGCACACCTCGTCAAGGCAGAATATTCCGCGCCTGTAAGGCTCCCTGTCTATCCACGCGCCGTTTGTGAAATCGGGGAACGGAACGGGGACGCTGCCCATTGCGATGGACTGCTCCGACAGATAGGTGACCGCCATCCAGGTGGCTGTGTCATAGACATCGATGGGCGGCTGGCCGCCGAGCTTAACGCTCTCGGCAAATGCGCACAGAACAAGGTAGTCCATGCCTCCGTGACCGCCTTCGTGGATGCCGTCAATGCTGTATTTTTTCCACAGAGGATGCTCATACTTTTCCAGATAGCCGTCATCTTTGAATTTTTCCCAGGTGTGAGTCCAGTGCTCCTTGTTTTCGCGGGATATTCCCTCAAGGTAAATTGTGCCGCCGTCTTCCATATAGATGCCGTTTGTGCCCTGGATTCTGTAAGCTCTCGAATAGGGCCTGGGAAGGGAGCAATCGTGAGTGAGCACAACGGTTTCGCCGTTTGCGCATTTTATCATTGTGGTGACGATATCGCCCTGATTGAAGGCGTAGGACGCAAGGTCATAGTCCTCGCCTTTGTTCTCTTTTGCCCATTTGGCGAGACCTCTTGATTTGGAGGCCATTGAAACAAGGGATATGTATCTGTTGCCCCTGTTTATGCCGAGCACCTTTGAGATGGGGCCGAGCTGATGGGTGGGATAAAGCTCGCCGTTGCGGTGCTGGAAGTTAAACAGGCGGCCGTGTCTGTTTTCTCTGCCGAGGCAGATTTCGTCGCGCAGGTCGTGCTGATAGCCGCCCTGCATATGTATAATCTCGCCGAAGAGACCTTTTTTCACCATATTGAAAAGCGCCATCTCGTTGCGGTCATAGCAGCAGTTTTCAAGCAGCATGCAGAATTTGCCGGTCTCCTCACTGGTGCGAACAAGCTGCCAGCACTCCTCCACGCTGGCGGCGCCGCCGACTTCCATCGTCACGTCGCAGCCCGCTTTCATCGCGGCAACCGCAATGCGGGAATGCGTGATCCAGGTCGAGCAGATCATCACCGCGTCAAGGGACTCCTTCGCAAACAGCTCTTTATAATCAAGATAGCCGCGGACCTCGGCGTTATCTCCGCGGTTATTCTTTACAATCTGAATACCTTCGTCCCGGCGCTCCGGAACTTTGTCGCAGACCGCGACGCAATTGACGTAAGGGATTTTCAGCAAAAGATTCAGCTGGCCTCTGCCTCTTCCGCCCAGACCGATCGCCGCAAGACGGATAATTCTGTCGCTCATATACATTCACCTGATTCAATAGGAAATTATCAGAAACAGTATAGCACAACCGTTTCTGTTTTTCCATAGTTTTTAAAAATAATATCCTTTCGGGACGCAGAAAAAGCGCGTCCGGTCTCCGACGGAAATCCGGACGCGCAGATTCAATTTATTAACGGGAAAAGCCGGATCCGTGACCCGGGAACTCAAAGAATCACTTCGCCCATGGTGCCCGCGGGAGCAAGGACAGCGTTGGATTCATCGGTGTCGATATGCATAGCGAGCGCGTATTTTTCACTGACGCGGACCACGACGTCGCCGAAGATCAGGCTTCTCTCGGGAGAATCGATCTTGACGGAAACGATCTGCTTGTCCTCAACGCCGAACTCGGCAGCGTCGGCGGGGGTCATATGGATATGCCGCTTCGCCACGATCACGCCTTTGTCGATCACGATCTCACCTGCGGGGCCGACGATTCTGCAGCCGCCGGAGCCTTCCAGGTCACCGGACTCGCGCACGGGAGCCTTCACGCCGATGGAACGGGCGTCCGTCGCGGAAAGCTCGACCTGGGTCTCGGGTCTTACGGGGCCGAGGATCGAAACCGCCGGGAAGCTGCCCTTCTCGCCGATGACCTGTACGCGCTCGTTGGTGGCGAACTGACCGGGCTGGGAAAGCGCTTTCTTGAAGGAAAGCTCAAATCCCTTGCCGAACAGCGTCTCAAGCGCCTCCTGCGAAACGTGAACGTGACGCGCGGAAACTTCAACCAATACTTCTTTTGCCATTTATTTTCCCTCCATAGCAAATTTATACGAATATTTTACACCTATTCGCCGAAAAATGCAAGGGTTTTACTATTGATGATTGGGAGAAGATAGTATAAAATGAATAAACGGAGGTGATCCGGATGCTTGACCTGAAAAAAATGAATCTATGGCTCTTTGATATGGACGGGACGCTGTATCTGGGAGACCGGCTGTTCGATTTCACGATCCCGCTGCTGGAGCATCTGAAAAGCACGGGGAAAAAGTACCTTTTCATGACCAATA
>CACYHJ010000380.1 GCA_902774165.1 Oscillospiraceae bacterium | reverse complement strand
GGTGGACAGAAGTACATATGTATGTTTTAGATTTTTTTACGACGAAATTATTCATTATTCATTATACATTATTCATTCGATTTGTCGTGGTCGAAGAGCTCGACAAATCCGTATTTCCCCGGCTCTCCGCACCATGTTTGATCTGAAAAAACAGGAGCGTTTCTATGCGAAAATATCTGATCGGCATTGATTTCGGCACGCTTTCCGCCCGGGGTGTGCTTGCCGACGCGGCGGACGGAACCGTTGCCGCCTGTGCGTCTGACGACTACGCCCACGGCGTGATGGAGACCGTCCTCCCGGACGGTACCGCGATCCCGGAGGAATACGTCCTGCAGCACCCCGCGGATTATCTGTCGTCGCTCAGGTCGGTCGTTTCTTCGCTTTTGGCAGGCGGAAACGCCGCGGCCGTCGCCGGGATCGGCATTGATTTTACCTGCACGACGTCTCTGCCCCTGGACGGGGCGCTGCAGCCGCTGTGCGCGGCGGACGCGTTCCGGTCCTCCCCGGAGGCATACGCGAAGCTCTGGCGGCACAACGCCGCCCGACAGGGCCGGTTCATAACGGAAACGGCGGCGCGCTGCGGCCTTGCGTGGCTGGAAAACGTGGGCGGCGAGGTCTGCGGCGAGTGGGCGCTGCCGAAACTGCTGCAGCTGAAGCAACAGGATCCCGCGCTGTTCGACGCCGTCGATTATTATATGGAGGCGGGCGACTGGCTGACTTCGCTGCTCTGCGGGACGCCGGTCCGCTCCTTAAGCTACGCGGGCTATAAGAATTTTTATCGGGACGGGTTCCCCGACGACGCTTTCTTCACCGCGGTGGATCCGGCGTTCCGCGGTATCATGCAGGGCCGGTTCCGCGGCAGGCCCGCCGCGGTGGGGACTGCCGCCGGGCGTCTGTGCCCCGCCTGGGCGGACGCGCTGGGGCTTCCGGTCGGGATTCCCGTGGCTGCCGGCATGACGGACGCGCATCAGGGCGCCGTCGGCGCGGGCGCCTGCTGCGACGGGGATATGCTCTGCGCGCTGGGGACCTCCGCCTGCTTTATCCTGCAGAGCAAAAAAGATCTGCCGGTCACGGGAATTTCGTCAAAAATGAAGGGCGGGATCTTCGGGGATCTGACGTCCTACGAATCCACCTCGTCCATGGGGGACCTGCTGGCGTGGTTTCTTGCGGAGCTCTGTCCCGGCAGGTACTTTGCCGAGGCGGCGGAGAAAAGAACGGATATTCATACCGTCCTGACGGAAAAGGCGGGGGCGGCGGGGCCGGATCAGCGGCTGTTTTTCCTTCCGTGGCTGGGCGGCAGCCGGTGTCTGCTGAAAAACAGCGACCTTGCGGGCAGCTTTCACGGCCTGCGGTTCGGCGACGACGCGCCGCGGCTGTACCGCGCGGTTTTAGAGGGAATCGCCTTTGAGTCCCGCGAGGTTTTTGACAATGATATCCGGCAGGGGCTGAACGTTGACAGAGTGATCGCCGTGGGCGGCATTGCGGGAAAAAACAGCCTGATGATGCAGATTCTTGCCGATGTGCTGAACCGTGAGATTCTTGTGTGCGCCTCGCGGGAAGCGGCCGCCCTCGGGTCCGCCGTGAGCGCGGCGGCCGCCGCGGGACTGTATCCCGACGTCGGCGCCGCCTGCGCCCGTATGGCGGCGGACGTCGGAACCGTATTCAGACCGTCCGCCCTGCAAGGCGCGTACGATCTCAAATTCAGGCGTTATCACGCGTTGCGTGAAATAATAAGACATTAAACGCGGGAGGTTTATTTATGGAACTTTTTCAGGCGCTGCTTGCGCTGATTCCGGCTGTGGTGCTCGGGATCTACATCTTTATGAAAGACCGGGCGGAAAAGGAGCCGATCGGGCTGCTGCTGCTTCTCTTCGGCGTCGGCGCGCTGATCGGTCTTCCTGCGGGTTTCATTGAATCCGCGATAGAAAGCGCGATCATAGCGGTCACCGGCGGCGATCCGGGAAGCGGCGTCGGGCATATCCTGTATCAGCTGCTGTTTGCGCTGCTTGTCCCGGGCCTTGTCGAGGAAGGCTTGAAATGGGGCGCGCTTCTGCTGATTACAAGAAAGAATAAGAACTTCAACAGCCTTTTTGACGGCGTGATTTACGCCGTGTTTGTCTCCCTCGGCTTCGCCGCGCTGGAAAACGTGGGATACGTCCTGATCTACGGCTGGTCGGCGATGTGGATGCGCTTTGTCACGGCGGTGCCGGCGCATATGTTCTTCGCCGTGATCATGGGCTTCTTCTACAGCCTGTGGCATTGCTACGGCAACGCGGCCCATATGGAGGACGTGTTGATGGAGAACGGCTCCCTGCCGGAGGGCCCTCCGAAGATCCGGCGTCTGGTGGGCAGAAACCTTGTTTTGAGTATTGCGGCGCCGATTCTCGTTCACGGGTTTTATGATTTCTGTCTGTTTACGGAATCGACGGTTTTCCTCGTGATTTTCCTGATCGGCCTTGTGGCGCTCTATATCATCTGCTTCCGCCTGATCCGCAGGATGTCAAAGAACGACGCGGACGACGGCACGATGATCATGCGGGTCCTGGTGTCGTTTTATCCTTCGCTGCAGGAACGGTTTGCCGCAGCCGCGCAGCCGCAGAATTCGCCGCAGGCTCCCGCGCAGGCGTACCCGCAGCCGCAATACCCCGCGCAGCCGCAGCCGGCGCAGAATTACGCGCAGCCGCAGGTCCCGCCGCAGGCGTACCCGCAGCCGCAGTACCCCGTGCAGCCGCAGACGGCTCAGCGTTACGCGCAGCCGCAGGTCCCGCCGCAGGCATACCAACAGCCGCAATCCCCCGTTCCGCCGCAGGCAGCTCCGGCTCCGCAGCCCGGGGATGAAAGCGCTTCCCTGACCGCGCAGCCTGACGACAACGATCCGCAAACAGAATCATAATAAAAAATGCCGACGCGCCGTCGGCATTTTTTCAATTCCGTCAGTCCGGGCGGTC
>CACYHJ010000379.1 GCA_902774165.1 Oscillospiraceae bacterium | reverse complement strand
TATGTCGGCTGTGCCGACTCGATATGCCGCCAAAGGCGGCTCGATATGCGTCGCACGCGACGCAAGACGGGGCGCAAGCGCTCCGCTAAATCAGAATTTGTATATATCCTCACAGCTGCAAAAAACGTCCCCGGACGATGATTTTTGTTCATCGTCCGGGGACAGGTCCTTTTTCCTTTGGTTCTGTTTATTTATGCTTATAAATCGTATAGCCGAAATCATTATCCTGCAGAATATAATTCTCATTCAGGAAAGACCGCCACTGCTCAACATCCGTACAATGCTGTTCAAAATCGTATTGCTTTCCGGATCCCCCCGTCAACTCAAACATGATAAGCTTCGGGTGGTTCTTCATAAGATCCCCGGCGATCTTATTCGCGAATTCCGTTTTCGCTTCTTCGCTGAACCGGCCGTTCGCATAATAGAAATAATTGGACGCCGCCAGTCTTTTTGCGCTGTAATAAGACGTGACGGCCGTATTATAACCGATTACCTCAATCAGGTCCTTCTCATCGGAATTCTTTCGGATATAATCCACGACCAGGTCGGCAGTTGTAGGTTCCTCTGTCTTTCTCTCATATTTATATTTCCAGAACATTGAGATAGAAAATTGGAGGATGCAGGAAAAACCGATCACCGCGGCAAGGCCGAAGCCAACCGCGGGTTTATAATACTTTTTGATTTTTTCGCCGAGCTTTTCAGGCTTTGCAAGCCGAAGCGCAGCCTTTGCGAGCCAGACCGTCGGCAGAATCATCACCGGAACAAAAGCCATAAAATAATGCAGGTGATTTGCTCCGGAAAGGGAATTTGCCAGAAGTGTGGCGAACAGCCCGAAGAAAGAAATTACGCACAAAACGTCAAACGGATCATTTTTGCATTTCTTGTATTTCTTATTCAAAATATAATCCAAAGCAAAGAAAAAGACAAACAGGACAGCGATAAACATCGATCCGCTGGCGGCCAGCGACAGCGCCATATTGTTGACGTTATTGATCCGTTTTCCCCTGCTGATCGGAGAGAACGCGCCGACCGCGCCGAGATAAGCCGAATCAATACAGGCCTTCAGCGATCCCTTCGCGGCAAGATATATCACGAACGGCGCGGTGAAAATCGCGAAGCCCAGGAACGCAAACAGAAAGACTTTGCCGAGCTCCTTATAATTCTTTTCTTTCAGCAGGACGATAATCACGCCCAGGACCGCGACGCAGAGGAACGCAAGGATATTCATCCGCAGCAGAAACACCGCCGAAATACACATGCCGACGAGCATCATTTCAACGGCTTTCAATCGCAGTCCGTTGCGCAGATACTTCGCGATCAGATAAAACGCGAGCGCGGTGAACGGCAGCGCGTATTCTTCGGACAGGTTGCCGCCCTCCATCGTTGCGGTCAGCGAAAGCATACTGACGATCGCGCAGGGCACGGCAACGCTTCTCGACACGAAAAGACCCGCTGTTTTATAAAGAAAAACGACCGTGCCGAACAGGGTGAGAAGCTCCATGATATATATGCCGTGCGAATAGTTGATCAGGATCCCGAGCGCGTCGATCAGATACAGAAGCGGACCTTTATTATCCCAGGCTCCTGTGTATAACGCTTTGCCCTGGGTGATCGCGTACCCGATGTATGCAAAAATCCCCGCGTCATGGCCGTAATCCTTCGAGCCGAAGAAAAACCGGGTAGATAACGACAGCCAGAATGCGAAACCGAACAATATGACGAAGATAAAAGCTGTTTTTGCCCGCTTTGCCATCATGATCTCTCCTTTGACTTTTTGTTTCCGATCCGTAGGGAAACCGCGGTAACAAGGCTTTTGCGCATTGTTTTTACGACACGCATCTTGCTTTCCCCCTGTTTTTTGTCATACCTTAAAAGGAATCCGACCTCGCCGAACGACGCGCCGACAAGATAAAGCTTATAAAGAAGCTCCATCATGCAGGCGAAGCTTTTTTCGACGATCGGCTCGCTGCCGTACCGCGAGACGAGCTTTTCGATGATCGGGTAAGTGTAAAGACGGTACCCGCAGGTATAGTCTTTGACGTCCGGGACGCGCAGCACAGCGCTGTAATAGACCTTGGCCATATCGCTCATGAATTCCCGGTGCCTTGCGACGCCCGTGATATCGGAATTCTCACAGTAGCGGGACGCGATGACGCAGTCTTTCCCCTCGGAGAGAAGCTTTTCGACCATCTCGTGGATATAGACCGGATCGTGGGTATTGTCCCCGTCCATCAGCACAAGAAGATCCCCGTCTGTGCCGTTTTGCAGAAAATACCCGATCGCGGAGTTGAGCCCGCCGCAGAGCCCTTTGTTCACCTCGTGTGCGAGCAGTTCGACGTTTCCGTATTTCCCGCGTTTTTCCAGAATGATCTGCTTCGTATCGTCGGTGCTGCAGTCGTCGATGCCGACGACGGTCAGTTCATATCCCCGGTCTGCGAGTTTTTCTTTTTGGTCGTTCCATTTGTCGATCAACTCGCCGATATTGAGCCCTTCGTTATAACATGGCAATGCGGCAAAGATTTTTTTCATATTCTTTTCCTCCGTATCCGACCGTTTCGGCGAACAATGAAATCCTTTAGATCCAATTATATCACAGATAGAAATTATTATCAATATTTTTATTATAGAAAGATCCCCGGACGATGATTGTCGCCCATCGTCCGGAGACCGTGTTTTAATCCTCGGAGATTATTCGAATTCGATCGTCGCGCTGGGCTTCGGCGTAAGGTCGTACAGCACGCGGTTGACGCCCTCCACCTCGCTCGTGATGCGCGCGGTGATATGCTGCAGCAGCTCGAAGGGCACGTTCTCGACGGTGGCGGTCACGGCGTCGCGGGTGTTGACGGCGCGGATGATCACGGGCCAGGCGTAGGTGCGCTTGCCGTCCTTGATGCCGGTGGCTCTCATGTCGGGCACGACGGTGAAATACTGCCAGACCTTGCCTGCAAGGCCGT
>CACYHJ010000378.1 GCA_902774165.1 Oscillospiraceae bacterium | reverse complement strand
GGTTTTTTTTGCAAAAAACGACGCCCGCCCGCGAAAACGGACCGTTCGCCACGAAATTTCAACCGTTCGGCGGTTTTTTTCTCAATCCCGTTGAAATTACATTACCACTTATTATATAATACAATTATGTAAATTGACGTCGGAGGTTTTCGGTATGAAAAGAACAGGCGGTAAAATTCTTTCGATCCTGCTGGCGGCGGTGATGGTTCTATCCCTCGCGCCGTTCGGCGTATTGTCGGATCTGGCGAAAACCGCGCTGCCCGTCGCGGCGGCGAAATCGTATTCCGTGGGGGATATCATCACCTTCGGCGGTTATCCGCAGACTCGGTTGACCGACGCGGCGACAATCGCCGCTCTGGACGCGAAGGTCACGGCGGGCGATTGGAAATCCTACGGTTATTATTCCGGAAACGGCGACTACGGCAGCATGGTACCCGGCGACTGGATGGAATATTGTGATATAAAACTGAACGGCGGGAAATATCGCGGGGTGCGTTTTTCGCAGTACAGACCGGGCCAGACGGGGGATCCGAATACAGGCGCCACAGAACAGGCTGATAACGGTTATTATCCGAACAACATTTACTGGTTTCGCTGGGAATCCCTCCGGTGGCGCGTCCTCGACCAGTCGAAAGGCCTTGTGCTGTGTGAGAAAATCATCGACTCCCAGGCGTACAGCAACACGATATACTGGAAAAGCAATAGTTATACCAACGATGCGGCGGGCGAACATTACGCCAACGATTACGCGACCAGTTCAATACGTAACTGGCTGATCAATGATTTCTATAATAACGCCTTTTCTTCCGCGGAGCAGGCTCTGATCGGCAATACCGTGCCGGACAACAGCGCGTTTTCGACTTCTTATTCGCAGTATAACAGCGCTTCTACAACGGATAAAATCTTTCTGCTCTCCTATAACGATATGCTGAACGCTGCATACGGGTTCAGCTCATCTGACAGAGCTTGTGATACCCGGCGAGCGCAGGGCACGGATTACGCGAAATGTCAGGGGTTATGGGTCTTAAATTCTTCCTCTGTCTTCGGCAACTCTTATTGGTGGCTGTGTTCGCCGGGGCCCAATTCCAGCCACGCAGCGAACGTCGGCGGCGACGGCGATGTCATCAGCTTCGGTTTCGTCAACTACACCGGCGAAGGCGTTCGGCCCGCTTTTCAATTCAAATCCGGAATCTCAGAATCTTCTAATCCCGCCGGCGGGTCGGGGTCCGGCGTCGGCCGGTCCACAGGCAACGGCGCGGCGGTGCAGAATAACACCTATCTTACGCTGACCGCCCGGAATCTGGAGCAGTGGGCGAACTGGTCCTACGGTAACGAGATCATGAAGGATCCGAATGAAGACTATTCCGACAATCCATTTTTAAACTATCTCGGAGAGGATCATCCTCTCAAATGGGCGCTCAAGGACGCGAATGCTTTCGTCGGCAGCCGGGAATATCCGGCGGACGACAAGGGGCTGATCACAGTAAAAAAATCTGAGATCACAAACGACGTTATCGTGTCGAGAGCGGATTACTATGATTATATCATCCCGCAGGACGTCGCGCGGTCGCTCGATAACGGCAAGCTGAACGCCGCGTACCTTCTGGAGGTTTATATGCAGAAGGACAAAAAGAACGGCAAGCCGTATCTTTCCACCGTGTTCGCGAAGCAAAACGCGCCCGGCGAAAACTATATCGAATTGAAGACCGAGAAAATGACGCTGTATACCGGCCTGCAGTACAGCTTTTATTTCACCGCCGGGAACCTGAACGAGCCCGCGACCTATTATCTCGCGCAGGACGACGCCCACCGTTTTTCAAGCAATACGGGCGTTTTCACCTTCGATAATTCCGCGTTGAATCTTGTTAAGGGGAAAACCGTCTGGGCTTACGCGGTCACGGCGTCCGGTGTTGTGACCGACCCGGTGGAGCTGAAGCTGACGGTCTATGAGGGCGGAGGAACGGAGGACGTTGTGAAGCAGGTCGTCGGCGACGGTTCGATCAGCCTCGGCGGCGGCGACGGCCTTGCGATCACCTGCCCGGCGGACTGGGCGCTGATCGGCGGCGCTTCGATCTCACTTTGTGATTTCAAGGCGCCCATCGGCGTGGAGGTGACCGGCGACTCGGTCAAGGTCAGCGTCGGGTTCGACTTTTTCTCCAAAGAGACGACGGACAACACGTCAAAGGCAAAGGTGCGGTACCCGGACGGCAGCGTGGCGGACAAGACCCATTATGTTGAGCATGACACAAAAGCCGGCTGGTCCGCCATGAAGGAGAGTCTGAAGGGCGGCTCCGCCTTCGGCATGAAAGACGTGATGAGCACGCTGGAGATGCGTAAAGTCAAAAAGCAGCTTTGCAGTAAGTACGGCGTCAGATTCTCAGACCTGAGCTCCAACAATCTTACAAAGACAAATCTCAGCGGTGAATTCCTCGGTTATATGGAGGGAACCATCGTCGACGGAAAGCTCGTGTTCACCGATATCATGATCCGGGCGGGCGGCAGCTTTACGTTTACCTATACCTACCAAATGGCGGTCGGCTTCGTCGGCGTGGAGGCGGGCGGCTCCGCCTCTATCGGGCTGCAGTGGAGCCGTCAGTTTGCCGATACCAATCAGCCGCTGGATTTCGATATCGTCTTCTCCGTGGAGCCGTCCCTGAAGGCCTTTGCCGGGCTGGGAATTAAGGGCGTCGCAAGCTTTGACGTGTACGGCAAGGGCACGATGCCGACCTCCGTGGAATTTACCGAAAAGGTATTCTCGATCGCGCTGAAGGGCGAGATCGGCTATGAGGCGAAGTTCCTTTTCTGGAGCACCGGCGAGAAGCCGCTGCTGAGCGGGACGCTGGGACCGAAAAAAATCTATTTCGGCTCCGGCGGCAAACAGTCCGCGCCCCGGGCGGAGCCTTCACGGAACGGCGCCCCGGCGGAGGAGCCGGAGCTTACCATGATCGACCGGGCGACGGAC
>CACYHJ010000377.1 GCA_902774165.1 Oscillospiraceae bacterium | reverse complement strand
AGCTCAAACAGCCCCTGAATCGTGCCGTCCTCGCCGTTTTTGCCGTGAAGCACGGGGAAAATCACGTCGATGCGCCGGTATTCGACGCCGTGGCCGCCGACCACCGCAAGACCCGCGCCGGCGTCCGGGGCGATAAACGCCTTTGTGCGGCGCCCGTCGACCCAGCGGCCGGATTCGATCTCCTCCGGCGTGCCGTCGAACAGATACCAGGCGCCTTCCTTCGTGATGCCGAGGGTCAGCACGTCATAGCGGTCCCGCGGGATGTTGCGGATGACGCTGGCGGCGGAGACGAGAGACACGTCGTGCTCCGTTGACTTTCCGCCGAAAATAATAAGTACGGTTTGTTTCATTTTATCCACTCTCCAAATAATCTATGATAAATGATATTTAAATTAACAAAAATATATTTTATCACATCTTTTATCACTTTTCAATTGCTTTATTCAAGTATTTATGATAAAATACAAAAAAAATGACAAGGGGGAATTGCCATGCGTCATACGGAACTGCTGGCGCCGGCGGGCGACGCGGAATGCGTCGGCGCAGCGCTCCGGTTCGGCGCGGACGCGGTGTATATCGGCGGCGAGCTTCTGCAGCTCAGGGCACAGAAGGCGGCGTTTGACCGGGCGGCGCTGACAAGCGCGGCCGAAACGGTCCATACCGCCGGAAAAAAGCTCTACGTCACGGTAAACTCGTTCATGCGCACCGACGAGACGGCGGCGCTGGCGGAGTACAGCCGGTTTCTGTATGACGCCGGGGCGGACGCGGCGATCGTTTCCGACCTCGGGGCGCTCGATACCATAAAGAAGAACGCGCCGTCGCTGCCCGTGCATATCAGCACGCAGGCCAACTGCTGCAACGCCGCCGCGGCGAGGGTTTATTACAACCTCGGCGCGGAGCGGATCGTCCTCGCCCGGGAGATGACGGTGCCGCAGATCCGCGAGCTGAGGGAAAACACGCCGGAAGCGCTGGAGCTCGAGGCGTTCGTGCACGGCGCCATGTGCATGGCGTATTCCGGCCGGTGCCTGATCAGCTCCTATCTGAACGGCAGAAGCGGCAACCGGGGCGAATGTACCCAGCCCTGCCGCTGGAGCTATTATCTGATGGAAGAAAAACGCCCGGGGGAGTATTTCAAGCTGGAGGAAAACGGCGGCGCCTCCGCGATTCTCAGCTCGCACGATCTCAACTGCATTGATTTTATCGACGAGCTCGCCGACGCCGGGGTCGATTCCTTCAAGATCGAGGGAAGAATGAAAACCGCCTATTATGTCGCAACCGTGGTGAACGCCTATCGCCGCCGGATCGACGGCACGGCGGACCTTTCTCTTCTGCACCGGGAGCTCGACAGCGTCAGCCACCGTCCGTTTTCCTCCGGGTTCTATCACGGCGCGCTGGGAAAACATCACAATAACGACGGGCAGTACCGCTCCGACTGCCGGTTTGCCGGCGTCGTGCTCGGCAGGGCGGAAAACGGATATTACGTGCAGCAGCGCAACCGGTTCTGCGTGGGCGACGTGCTTGAGGTCCTCTCCCCGAACAGCATCGGGCAGAGTTTTATCGCGGAAGAGATCATTTCCTCGGCGGGGGAGTCGGTTCCCGAGGCAAAGCTCGTCGCCGAAACCGTCGCCGTGCGGACAGACGTTCCGCTGGCGGCGGGGGACTTCCTGCGGATCAGATCGGAGTGACGGATCAAAAAAATTCGGTTAATTTCGATTTTATTTCCGTTTTTTCTTGACAATTATTTTTTGATGTAGTTTAATATATTATTATTGACAGATGTTTTATATTATTAATTGATCCATAAGGGAGGACTTTTTTTCATGAACAAGATTGCTGTGCTTACCAGCGGCGGAGACGCGCCGGGTATGAACGCCGCGGTCCGCGCGGTCGTCCGATACGGCTGTGAGAGCAATATGCGCGTTTTCGGGATCCGCAGAGGTTATTCCGGTCTGATCAACAACGATATGTACGAGATGAACCTGCGTTCCGTCTCCGATATCATCCATCGCGGCGGTACGGTGCTGTATTCCGCCCGCTGCCCCGAATTCAGAACGGACGAGGGCCTTGATAAGGCGGTCGAGGTGTGCAAAGCGAATGAGATCGAGGGCATCGTCGTCATCGGCGGCGACGGCTCGTTCCGCGGCGCGCGGGATCTCTCGCTCAGAGGCGTTCCCTGCGTCGGCGTCCCCGGCACCATCGACAACGATATCGCCTGCTGCGATTACACGATCGGTTACGATACCGCGCTCAATACGATCATGGATATGGTCGACCGCATCCGCGACACCACCGAATCCCACGACAGATGCTCCGTCGTCGAGGTGATGGGCAGACACGCGGGTTATCTTGCGCTCAACGGCGGCATCGCCGTCGGCGCGACTGCGATCCTGCTGCCGGAGAACGACTTTGACGTCAAGAGCGACGTGATCGACCGTATGGCGCGTACGCAGCTGACCGGCAAAATGCATTTCATTATCATGGTGGCGGAAGGCGTTACCGATAAACTGAAGGAACAGGGCATCGAAGGGTCGATGGGCCTTGCGAAATATATTCAGGAGAAGACCGGCGTCGAAAGCCGCGCCACGATCCTCGGCCACGTGCAGCGCGGCGGCTCTCCCACCGCGAAGGATCGGATCGTCGCCAGCAAAATGGGTTACCGCGCCGTTGACCTGCTGAAGGCGGGCATCGGCAACCGCGTGGTCGCCATGCAGAACGACCGGATCCTTGATTACGATATCTATGAGGCGCTCAGTATGAAAAAGCATATCGACCTGGACGTTTACCGGATCGCGATGCATATTTCAATCTGACCTTAAACCGTGCGTTTCGGGAGGCTGGAACAATTGCATTCCCCTCCCGATTGATTATTTTAAGGCAACACCGCACAATTCGGGCGTGCGGATTGCGCAGTAGATTTTTTCGTCAGATTGTACAGAGTCTCCGCAGGCAACCTGACGGTTGTCAA
>CACYHJ010000376.1 GCA_902774165.1 Oscillospiraceae bacterium | reverse complement strand
GTGGACGAAAAGCGGATCGCACTGCGACCGGCTGTGGAATTGTCCTACTTGCCGAAAGAAGCGCAGGAATGGATTGCCGAGTGCATCGACTATCTTGACGCAACGCCCTCTCACGCACAGACCATCAAGATGCGAAAGTTTCAGGAACAAGGAAAGCTCACACAGGAAGTGGTTGAGTCCATTATGGACGAGGAAAAGCCCAATCAGCGTGAGAAGCCCGTATTCCGGGATAAGCGCATCACAAATCTGATTCCCAAATCCGTGCCTTTGGCGCAGCAGAGCGACTACGTTGTGAAAGCGTTGGAGTTCTACAACCGCCACCTGCAGCGGAAACGGGAATCACAGGAAAGGTAAACAGGGTATGAAAAAGAAGCGACCGAACGTCAGGCCGCTTTTTTATTTGCTGACAGCGGTATCACTTCATTTCAGCCCCCCCCTTCCCACACCTATCCCCCCAAACTTACCGTACTACTTGCCGAAAAGGGGAAATATCAAAAAATCAAAGTTAAGAAAGGACTTAAAGAAAAATGGAAATCAGAGCAGAGATCAAGCAGGTGCTTGACGGAAACAAGCCTACCAAGGCATTCGCAGACGTCGTGATCGACAACTCGGTCGTGATCCACGGCGTAAGACTCGGAGAGAACGAGAAGGGCAGATATATCGCTATGCCCCGCGAGAGATGGACCGGCAAGGACGGCCAGGAGAATAGCCGCGACGTCGCCCATCCCATTTCTTCTTCGGCCCGTAAACAGATCCAGGACGCCGTAAGCGGTGCGTATGACACCTTTCTGCTTAACGGCGCAAGAGAATGAGAGAGAGGAGGTGAATGCTATGTTTGAGAGAGTCAAAAAGTTCGTTAAGAGACAGGTCGAGAACGTGAAGACTGCGCTGACCGTAAAGGAAGCGCAGCTCGCTGCTTCCGCCCATTCCGTGCTGGACGGCACCGTCGCCGAGGGTTACGTTGATACCGGCGTGAAGATCCTCATCGCCGTCGTGATCGGTGCGCTCCTGCTTGCCGGTCTGTACGCGCTGTTCAACAGCACGATCATGCCCACGGTCAAGCAGAAGGTCGAGGGTCTCTTCAACTACAACGGCTGATTGACGCCGCTTTCCTGAACGACTTACTCTATTTTCCGGCGGGTGCGGCGGTAAAGTCGCCCCGCCGATTTTAAATCAAAAAAAAGAAAATGGAGGATTTTGAAATGTTTGAGAAGATCAAGAAGTTTTTTAAGAAGCAGGCTGAGAGCGTGAAGAACGCCGTCGCCATGAAGGAAGCCCAGCTCAAGGGCTGCGCCCACGCCGTACTGGACGGTACCGTTGCCGAGGGTTACGTTGATACCGGCGTGAAGATCCTCATCGCCGTCGTGATCGGTGCGCTCCTGCTCGGCGGCCTTTATGCCCTGTTCAACAGCACGATCATGCCCACGGTCAAGCAGAAGGTCGAGGGCCTCTTCAACTACAACGGCTGATAAAACGCCGTTTCCCTAAATCACAAACATATCAGACGGGCGGGGCTTCGGCTCCGCCCTGTCGGAAAGGATGACCATATGATTCGATTTCAAGGCATAAGACCGATCATATTCAGCAGTGTTGATACGGAGCTTTTGACGTTCCTGCCGATTGTCCTCGCCTCCATCCTGTTGGCGTGGGCAACAGTTCGCAGAACGCCGGAATACGCAAAAGGAAGAAAGTTGAACGTTATCGCAGTTTCTGTAATGGCTGTTATTTCTTTCGGTATGTATCTCGTCTTCGGTGTGAGTGTGAATCTGCTCAAAGGAATTCTGTTGACGGACGCCTTCCTATTTGCTTCCGTTTCGGATTTCAGGATTCGCAGAGTTCCGGATTGGGTGTCGATAGTGGTCGCGGCGCTCGGACTTATCTCTGTTTCGGGTGGTAAGCTTCTTTGGAACGCCGTCGCAGGCGCAATCGCTTTCAGCTTTTTCTTCCTTGCCGCAGTAATCAGCAAAAACAAAATCGGTGGCGCGGACGTGAAGTTCATCGCGGCAAGTATGTTTGTATGCGGCATCTCCGAAGGTCTCTCTGGACTGATACTCGGACTGCTGCTTTCCGTGGTCGGTACGCTGATCCGAAACAAGAAAACAAAATCAAAAGATAAAACGATGCCTATGATCCCGTACCTTTCGGTCGGCTTTCTGACAGCATTTATGATAGGAGGAATTTAAACCAATGAAAAACAGAACCTTTATCGGCGTGATCTGTATCGTTCTCGCCGTGCTTACGACTTTCGTTGTCTCACCGATGGTCAATAAAATGTCGGAGGGGAAAGCGGCTGTCGTTCGTTTTACAAAGGATATTGCGCAGGGTGCGCAGATTACCGAGGATGATATTGAAGTGGTAGACCTCGTGAAAAGCAGTCTGCCGGAAAACTTCATCCCGGATAAGACCTCTGTAATCGGTATGTTCGCCAATGCGGATCTGTACAAGGGCGATATTGCGACAGACGCGAAGCTCACAGCGGACGCCAACGCCTCTGTCAATATCCTCGGCGCGTTGACCGGCGATAAGGTGGCAATGAGCGTTACCATCGCGTCCTTTGCCAGAGGTCTTTCCGCAAAGCTGCAGAACGGAGATATTGTCAGTATCTATGTGACCGACAAAGAGGGCAAGAGCGTGATGTCGCCGCTGGCCAATCCGTTCATGAAGAGCGACGAGCTGAAGCTGCACAAAATCAATGGTGGCTGGCACGAGCACGGCGAGCGCAACATTGCAGTGTGGTTCACGGTGTATGCCACCATCTTGCAGTGCCGCGCCGACCTGCCCGACGAGGTGGGTATGCAGGAGCTGTTCATGATGGATGATGTCTCTATTTCCGTTATGGTCGACTCCCTGAACGGCATGACGCGCAGTTCCGGACTGACCATGATGGGCATGGGAGCCGAACTTCTGGAGGTAGGCGACGACTACAGCATTCATGAGGGCGAGGATGACAAGTGGGAGTATTACAGCAAGGT
>CACYHJ010000375.1 GCA_902774165.1 Oscillospiraceae bacterium | reverse complement strand
CGCCGTGTCCGATTCGGAGAGATACAGCTTCTCCGCCTCTTCGGCGATATAGTATCCGCGCACAGGGTCGAACGCCCGCCCCGCAGAGAAGAATACAAGACCGGAATCCGTGTGGTATTCCGTCAGATCATACAGCCTCGCCGCGTCTTTGACATTGACGCAAACGCTGCCGCCGGACGATATGAGCGCTTCGATCTCATCGTCATCGTTATATTCTTCGCCTTTCCCGTGCAGGAACGCGCGATCCCCCGCTGCGGTCAAGGTCATTTTATCAGCGGCAAGAACCGACCCGGATTCCGTTTCGGTATACCCGCCGCCGAAGACGGCGCAGAGCGCGGAAAGCGGAATATAATACCCCGTCTCGTTCTGAATGACGCTTTCATCAATCTCGATTGGCTCACCGAGTACGTAAGCCGTTTTATTGTTTTCACCCGCACGGAAAATAACGATCTTATCAAAGACAAGCGCGAATGCCTGCGCGTGAAGGCTCCCGCGGGACGAATTCCCGAGCAGGTCGGCGTTCAGGTCATTCGTGATCGAATCCGTATGGGCTGTCCGGGTGATCAGCGGCAGTTCGAGTTTGTCGGAAATCCGGACAAACCTCTCCGGTTCTTCCGGAACAGGCAAGATTTCCTCAGCCTCTTCGCGAGCGCCGGACGGCGCCGCCGGCGGATCCGAACGGACGAACGCGCGGGAGAGATCCGTGCAGATCAGCGTGAAGACAGACAAAAGGATACTGAGAAACGCTTTCAGAAACGACGGCACGTTCATAAACTCACCATCTCGACTTAATCTCCTTTATATATACATTTTTATATTATCACATTGTTTCTCCGGCGGTCAATATGAAAATCGAAAATATTCCGGATAAAATGAAATATTTCTCAGCTCCAAAAAACAGGAATTCCTTCACGCGGAATAAATTGACAAATCAAATTTGATATGTTAAGATAAAAACAACAAAAATAATTTGGAAAGCAGGTATTTTTATGTCATTTATCACCCGACTGATCGCGTTCTTTACTGCGCTGATCCTCGCGTTCACCGGCACGGGCGCCTCCGTGGTCGGCGCGACCGAAAAAGAGCCGGTCAAGGTCACCCGCAGAGATTACGTTTTCGACCGCGATAAGCTCCTTCTCGGCGCTTACTGCATGAACACCGGCGTCGCAAACCGTATTGAAATGCTTGAATGGTTCCGCGATGCAGGGCTTGAATTCTTTGTGCAGACCGGCGGCGGCGACCTGACCGACGACGTGCTCTCCTTCTGTGACGAGAACGGGATCGGCATTCTGGCTGCCAACACCGCATACAACAAAACGCTGACAAATCCTTGCGTCTGGGGCATCAACTACCGTGACGAACCCTCTGCAAAGCAGTTTGACGAGGTTGCCGCAGGCGTTGCGGCGGAATTTGAGCGCGACGCGACGAGACTTCCCTATGTCAATCTGTTCCCCATGTACGCCAGCAGCGAGCAGCTGGGCGAGACGGCGGACGACGTTCCCGGAGCCAACGATCAGAGCTTCTCCGACGCGCTGAATAAGGATTCCATCCGCTACCGTAAGCATATCAGCGACTACATCGGCACGTTTGACCTTGACATCCTCTCGGTCGATATTTATCCGCTGCATTGGAACGCCGGAACACACAAGCAGGAAGCTTCTTACGACAAATGGCTGCGCAACCTCGATATTCTCTCCGAGGCGTGCAGATTGAACAACATCGACTACTGGGTCATTACCCAAGCTGCGGGCGAAGCCAACGGCGGGATGAAATACTGCGACAGTGACCGCGACCAGCGCTGGCAGAACTATGTTACGCTTGCGTTCGGCCCCAAGGCAATCATCTACGCCTGCTACTACACCGGCTGGTGGGACGGCGATTCCCATCTGATCAACAACGCCGGCGAGCGCACCGACACCTATTACGCGGTTCAGAAGGTCAACAACGAGATGGCGCCCTTTGCGGACGTTTACGGCAATTATGAGCACGTGGGAACCTATCTTCCGAACAAACTGTTCGCTGCCGGCGCGAAGCTGGATCTTGTCGGCGTGAAGGATGAGGACAAACCCCGCACCGAGACGATCGACCCGCTGCTGACCGGTATCTTCAAAGAGAAAAACGGCGACGGCAAAGCGTTTGTCTTCACGAACATGTATGAGACGATGGCAAATAAAACCGCTTCCTTCAAATCGACCTTCGAAGGCGCGAGTGAGATTACACTTTACAGAATGGGCAGTAAGACCGTGATCAACGGCGATACTCTCTCGCTGATTCTTCAACCGGGCGAAGGCGTTTTTGTGACCGTGAAATAAAATGGACGAATCGGGTCCCCGGAGCGTTCCGGGGATCTTTTTCTGTATTACGGGAATTGCGGGAAATACTTGATTTTTCCGTCTGCGGAATCTATAATCTAAATACCGAAAGAACGGATGAGATGATTGCAGTATGGCGATGGATGAAACAACGATGGAAATATCTTACGGGGAAATCTCCCGTCTCCCGACGGAGGATTATCTGCTGCTCGACGTCAGAGGAGAAGGCGCGTACCAATACGGTTCGATTCCCGGCGCGTTCTGCGTCCCGGATCCCGCTTCAGCCGCGGAACGGAACGAGCTGCCGCGGGACCGGCTTCTGGTTTTGTTCTGCATGCGGGGTGTGCAGAGCCGGGATCAGGTCGCCATGCTCCGTGAAATGGGATACCGCGCGGCAAATCTGACCGGCGGGTACGCCTTATTTCTGAAAGAGCAATACGCTGCAAACTCCCTGCAACAGAAGGGGTAAATGAAGTTTTGGCAAAGCTCAAGACAGAGGACAACGCGGTACTTTGGTATGAGGCTTGTCAGATGCTCGCAGAGATTAAGACTCTTGACGAACTCGGTTACGACGACGACGGAAATAAGATAGAAGAATAGTAAAAAAGGCCGAGAGGATAACCAATGAGCATAACCGAAATACTCCACGACATGTGGGAGATATTCATAAAATACTATATAATT
>CACYHJ010000374.1 GCA_902774165.1 Oscillospiraceae bacterium | reverse complement strand
TTTTTCTGATTTATTGAAGTTTTCACTCAATTTACCGCCCGAGCAAAAACGGGGCGTTTTACCGCCCCGTCTCTGCGTTTTCCGCGGTCCGGCGACCGCGGAGATCTATGCTTACTCTCCCCCCTGATACAGCGTGACGCCGCCGGTGCGATTACCGCTGTCCTTATCGTAAGCGTTGATGAATACGGTCTTTGTATAATCCGGCTCCTCGATCTGAACAACCGGGGCCGTCGCGTTCTCCCCGTCAACCGGGATGATGCCCGCGCCCGCGCCGTCATCGTTAAAGACGACGGGATTGTCCGGATAGTTCCATTTTTCCAGCGTCGCGGCGGCGTATACCGTGTCGCCGATAAACATGCCGCGCACGCTGTCATACGTGTCTTCATTCTCGCCGACAAGATATCTCGTTTTCAGGGCCAGCGCGCCGTCCTGAACGGCGATGCGCAGCAGGCTGTTGGAGAAATCCTCATAATCATTCGCATATTCCGTGATGCCGACAAGATAGCTGCCGTCCTTCAGATCGACAAAGGCTTTATAATCCGAGCTGAGATAACTCTCTTTGAAGATCAGGTTAGAGATCTCCTTCGGCGCGGTGGGATCCTTCACGTCGAACAGGCTGACCTTCGCGCTGCCGTCCAGACCGCTGTCGGTGCCGCCGGAGCCGATCCCCATCAGCAGCCCCTCGCCCACCGGATGCAGATAAGACGAGAAGCCGGGAAGCTTGACCTCGCCGACCACGGCGGGCTTTTCGGGGTTTTTCAGGTCGATCACGAACAGCGGATCGGTATTCAGGAACGTGACCACATAGGCCGTATCGCCCATAAAGCGGACGCTCTGCACCGATTCGCCGTCGGCGATGCCTTCGGTCGCGCCGACCTGCTCCAGATTCTCGTTCAGAACGACAACCCGGCAGTCGCGCCTGAACTGCGCGCCGTACTCCGCCTCGGTGACTGCAAGGCGCAGATACCCGCCGGAGGCGTCGATCGCGAAGCTGTCGTTCAGCTCCCCGTCCACGGTCCCTTTCGCTTTGTATACCGCCTTATCGCCGCTGATATCAAAGGAGAGGATCTGCGTGCGGCTCTTATCAACGGAATCATCGCGGTTAAACTCATACTGCGGCGCATACAGAAACAGCTGTGTGTCGGTACAGTAAACCTGAGCGCCGTCAGCCAGGACGGAAACCGCTTCCGGCTGCGCGGCGTCAGCGCCGTCCAGCTTCAGGGTGAAGACGTTGACGTAGCCGTTGGGGCAGGTATTCGCCGGCAGGACGAGATCGTCGGATCTTACGTATTTCTTTTCATTCCCGAAGTAATAGCAGGGCACGAAGGTGGAGACGTCTTTTTCGTCAAAGGTCTCAAGATTGAATCCGTCCTGCGTGACCATGATCAGCCTGCCGCCGACAATGCGGGAGGAGGCCTGCATCCCCTTGAAGCGGTAAGATGCGGTCTGCTGCGGCACGGATACGTCGCTGATATCATAGATCCGGACAAACGTGAAATAATCGTAGGTATACTCCGGCGTTTCGAAGGATTCCTCGCCGGTGACGATCAGCTTCCCGCCGTATAGATACATGCCGGTGAAATAGTCGTAATACTTGGAGCCTCCGCCGTCGCGCTCGATCTTCGAGGCGACCGTCAGCTTCGCGCCGTCGGCGCGGACGATATAAATCGTGGTTCCGCCGGAGGGCAGATAAAAGATATGCGTGCCGTCGGTTTTGATGATATCCTGCTCGTCGGCGCGGCTGTCGCGCAGATTCGTCTCGGAATAGTCGCTGCCCTTGCCGGTACTGTCCGCAGCGTAATCCGCTTCCGCAGCCGACTCATAGGCCGCCGGCATATCGCCGGACACGGCGCCGTTTCTCTCGACGGCCTGATCTGCGGTTTTTGCGCCGAATCCGTTGAACCGAATGAACGTACGCCCGCGCTGTCCCATCGATTGCTCATAATCCGCCTTGATCGCGGCCAGCTGCTGGGCGATGGTATCGTAGTTGTCAAAGCCGATGCTCTCCTGATTGCTCGCCTGATAAGGTACGCTCTCATGCACCAGCTGCAGATTCGGCAGCACCAGAATCGCCAGCGAAAGGAACAGCGCCGCCGCGGCAGGCACGGAGATGGCGATGATTTTGCCGCGTTTGCGTTTTTTCGGTTTTACGCCGGCGAGCTTCTGCCCGATCGCCTCTTTTGAGAGCGATTCCGGCAGCTCGACCTTCTCCCCTGCCGCCTGTTCTCTGATAAAATCCAGATCATCCATGTTTCATATCCTCCTTGTTCTCCCGATCGCCGTTTTCGATCAGGCCCCTTAATTTCTGAAGGCTTCTGGAGAGCTTTGAGCGAACCGTGTTTTCGTTGATCCCCGTCATGCGGGAAATCTCCCGGGAGTTGAAATCGCCGAGCACGGAGAGGGTGACGATCCGGCGCGCCTCGTCGTCAAGGCAGGCCAGAAGGCGCGTCACCGACCCGTCCTCATAGCTGTCGAAGACGGAGATCTCAACGTCTTCGAGCGGCGACGCGTCGTGCCGCTTCTTCTCCCGCAACAGATCCCGGCAGGCGTTTGCAAGGATCTTGAAGATCCACGGCCGGAACGACAGCGGGTCCCGCAGGGAATTCAGCCCGCGGTAAGCCTGCAGGGCGCAGTTCTGCACCGCATCCTGCGCGTCGTCCGTGTTTTTGAGATACCACAGGGCAAACTGATACATCCCCTGCGCGTAACTCTCATACAGCGCGCCGAACGCTGAAGCGTCGCCCTTCCGGGCAAGGTTTACCAGTGTTTTCATTTGGCGTTCATCCATTGCTTTTCCCGCGCGGGCCGCCGTTGCGGCTGCGATCCTTTCCGTCGTATTTTTGCTCTCCGAAGATAAGACGCGGAGAATTCAGAAAGTGTTGCAAAAAATCTGACAAAAACATTATATTTTGAAATTCTTCCGTTTTCAAGCTTTTTACGCAATTTGTCATTTTTCGGCGGGACAGAACACACAAATGAAAACCGCCGGATCCGGC
>CACYHJ010000373.1 GCA_902774165.1 Oscillospiraceae bacterium | reverse complement strand
CGGATTCCGGCGCGTTCACCGCGGGCTTCGGCTACGTCAGCGCGGATTCCTGCCACGTGCGCTCCACACCGACAAAAGCGACCGACAGCAATATCATCGACACCGTCAAAAAGGGAACGACCTTCACGGTGATCAGCTTTGACGGCTACTGGTACTATGTGAATTACAGCACCGCGAAGCACAGCGGCAGAGGCTACATCAGCTATAAGATGGTCACCATCGGCCAAACGCCTTCCGGCTTTACCGGCTCGGCCTGGGCGGGCTATGTCAACGTGAAATCCTGCAACGTCAGAAGCTCCCCCTCAAAGGCGACCAATGACAATATCATTGACACGCTGACCTACGGCAACACCTTTACCGTGCTCGACTACGACGGCTACTGGTATTACGTCGCCTATGCCGGCGGCAAGGGTTACGTCAGCCACAAGATGGTTCATATCTATTAATCCCTTAAAGAAGGAATATCCCATGCGAAAACGATTCACTGTTCTCTCTGTCCTGCTGGCGCTGCTCTGCCTTGCGGGCTGCGGAAAAACCACTTCGGGGGATCCCGGAGCGGATCCCGCTGCTTCCCAGACGGCCTATACAACGACGCTGCCGGCGGAATCCGCCGCCCCGCAGGCGACGGTATCCGCGCCTGACAGTACCACCCAGACGACGACGCTGCCCGGGACCGCGCCCGCCGTTTCCGACGCAGTCACAGACCCGTCCGCGGCTGCGCCGTCGACCGTTCCGACCGCGCCTGCGCCCCCGACGGCTTCCGCCGCCACCGCCGCGGCGACAACCGTTACTGCCGCGGAGACGACCGTTGCTGCCGCCGCGCCCGTCGGCAGCCGAATGCTCAGCGGCGTGAAAATCGGGCTGGATCCGGGGCATCAGGACCACGCGAACACCGCGCAGGAAGCGATCGCGCCGGGCAGCAGCGAGACCAAATACAAGGTCACAGGCGGCGCGCAGGGCGTGAGCACAAAAATTCCGGAATACGTCACCGTTCTTGAAATCGCGCAGAAGCTTCGCGGAAAGCTTGAGGCGCTGGGCGCGACGGTCTATATGACCCGCGAGACCCACGACGTGGATCTTTCCAATCAGGAGCGGGCAAAAATGATGAACCGATACGGCGTGGATCTGGTTCTGCGGATCCACTGCGATTCCGCGACAAACGAAAGCGCCAACGGAATCGGGCTGTTCGTCAGCCGGTCGAATTCAATCGCCGCGCAGAGCCGCGCTTACGCGGAGACCATTCTGCCCATCGTTTCAAACGCGGTGGGGGCGAAAAACAACGGCGTGACGCAGAACGACAACTACACCGGCCAGAACTGGTCGGAGGTGCCCTGCATCATGGTGGAATGCGGCTACCTGAGCAACCCGTCGGAGGACGTGCTGCTGAACAGCGACGACTATCAGGAAAAGCTGACGGACGGGCTTCTGCAGGGGATCGTCGCCTGCTTCGCCACGCCGCAGGAATAATGCAAAGGGAATAAGAAATGCCCGGAACCGGTTTCCGGGCATTTCTAAGGCAACACCGCACACTCCGCAGGCAACCTGACGGTTGTCAAGGAGAATCTGTGCAAGATGACGGAACAAAGATGGGGCAAGACGCGCATTCGTATTTGTGCGGTGTTGCCCTAACGACAATTCTAATCAAAGCACAAAGCTGTCGGGCAGAAGCTCGCACAGCTTTTTTATTACCAGTTCCCCGTCCCGGCGGAAAACCACGTCCATGCGGGGAGAAAACTCGCCGAGGAACTGACGGCAGATCCCGCAGGGCGCCTCCACCGCCATGGTGCCGCTGACGGCGACGGCGGTAAACTCCCGATGTCCCGCGGAGATTGCCGCTACGGCGGCGCTGCGTTCGGCGCAGATCGTTGCGCCGAAGGAGGCGTTTTCCACGTTCACGCCGGTAAACACCGACCCGTCGGCGCACAGCAGCGCCGCGCCGACCCGGACCCCGGAATAGGGCGCATAGGCGTTTTCCCGGACCGCGCGCGCCTGCGCGTAAAGCTCTTCGTACGTCATCGCAGTCACCGGAACAGATTGACCACCGTGCCGACGACCGCCGCAAAGAAATACGCGATCTTCATCAGCAGGGTCGCCAGCTCGTTGGGATATTCATAATAGGGCAGATTTTCCTCCGGCGTGATTTTCACGTTTCCGACCTTCACAGAGCCGGTATAGCGGTACAGCACGTTCTGATACTCCCGCACGTTCCGCTCGTTCAGCGTGAACACCCGGAAGCCGTAAGGCCCGCTCTTCGCCATTTCGCAGCCGTAGGTAAAGCCCAGCTCGATGCCGTCCCACACGCCGGAAAAGCCCTCCACGTGCTGATGGCCGAAGAACAGCGCCATCACGTCGCCGCACTCCTTGAAGGCGGCGAATTCATAGCTGGATCTGCCCGGCTCGTAAGAGAACATATTATAGCCGCGGGCGATCTCCTTGTTGAGCCGCACAAAGCCCTTGTCCGCCTTTTTCGCGCCCTCGTCGGTCATTTTGCAGGGCTCGAAGAGGTTGCCGATCTCGGCGATCTGAATATGCTGGAACGCCAGCGCGGGGATCGGCTCGCCGCCGTTGGCTGCGGTGAGGGCCTTGGAGGTCTCGCGGTACCAGTCCACCTGCTCGTCGGAAATACCGCCGCGGCAGGTATCCAGCAGCCAGACGTTCAGCTTGTCCGCGCCGTCCGTGCCCTTGACCGTCACATGATAGTCAACGCCGTCCTGCGCGTCGTCGCTCTCGTCAAAGGCGATGCAGTGGGGGTATTTTGCGAAGATCTCCAGCCAGTCCGCGCCGGTCAGCCCGACCTTACGGTCGTTGTTGCCCAGGGCGATCACATAGGGAACCGCGTATTTCTCGATCTCGGAGAACACCGCGTCCACCGCTTTTTCCACGTTGGCGCGGGTCTGCGCGGCGTCAAGCTCCCCCATAAGATCCTCCGCGTTCACGCCCTCGCGGCCCGGCTGACGGTCGATATTCACATCGCCGATGCGGCTGTCCTCCACCAGGTCGCCGGAGATCACGATCAGATCCGGGTCGGAGAATTCGATCGACCGGCGCACCAGCTCCAGCATATTTTCCGCCGGATACGCGTCGTCCTGCGTGTCGCTGAGCTGCAGCACGCGGAAGGTGCCGTCGTCGCGAAACCGCAGCTCCTTCGCCGATCCCGCCGCCGCAGCAAACGGCAGCGCGCCGCAGACAAGGAGCAAAGCAAGCAAAATTGATAATACTTTTTTCATGATCCGCCCTCCTTCATTCTTTGCGTATTGATTCTATTATAACAGGTTGCCAAACGCTTTTCAAGTCCGCAGCGAGGCGGGAGACGTCACGCCCGCGTGCTTTGCGATTCTGAAGCCTCAGGATTCACGGGGGCAATGCTCCCCTGATCATAATTTCGACTTCTCTCTTTCCCGCTGAACATCAGAATGGAAAGCAGCACCAGACCGATCCCGACGATTTTTACCGCGGTGACGCGCTCGCTGAAAACGGCGGCTCCGATAACCGTCGCGACCACGGGCTCCACCGACGCCACGACGGGAACCTTGCTCGCCTGTGAGATTTTGGACAGGCCGCTGAAATAGAAGGCGTAGACCAGCGCCGTCGCGATCAGGCCGAACAGGAGGCCATAGAGAAGCAGCCGCGCGTTAAACGGCTGACCGACCGTCCGCCAGGGAAGGCGCGCAATCGCGATGAAAACGCAGCTGAACAGAAGGTTATAGGTCGCCACGGCAAAGGGCGAGGCCTCCTCCCGCATGGCGAACTTGCCGATCACGGCAGTCATGCCGTAGGTGAACCCCGCGCCGATGCCGACGAGAAGCCCCACCGGCGGGAAACGACGCCGCCGTTTCTGAAGCATACGGCCGCCCCCGCAGATTGAAACTGCGGAGGCGGTTTTCTTGCTGCATCTGGGCGGAGAATCGTTCCAGATAAACCGTCCGCCGTCAGAAATCATTTCATATGGCGTCTGCACATATTGCGGTTATTTTTTTTCAATATACCCGTTCCAGCCCTGCGAGTACATATCGTCGGTGATCGGCAGGTACCGCTGACCGTCATATTCATCCGTAAAGCCGTTATAGGCCTTGTAGATCTCTCCGGTCTCGGTATCGTATACCCTCTCGTAGCCGAGGGTCGCGTCGCTTTGCTTCTGACGGGCGATATCCCCGGACTGCGATCTGGCAAGCCAGGCGGAATTGTAATTGTCATAGGACGCCGAAAGCGACGCGTTCATCTGCTGCATCTGCTCGAAGGATTTTTCGCTGTTGTTCAGCATCTTCGCAACGAATTCCTGCTTGAGTTTCAGCGAGGCGAATGACCGGAAGAGCGTCTGCTCGTAATTGACGAATTCGTCCTTCACGCCCGTGATCGCGGTAAAGTTATACACGTTATAATACGAAACGTCGACGCCGTTGATCGTGGTGACTTTATCGCCGAACAGATCGACGATCGACGCGAAGCCCACGCACTCGCCCTCGGCGCCGCCGTCGGCGGTTTTGAAATACCCGTGCAGGATGCTGTCGTCAAGGCTTTCATCGCTGAACGCCGAGGACG
>CACYHJ010000372.1 GCA_902774165.1 Oscillospiraceae bacterium | reverse complement strand
ATCTCCCCCGCCATGGCGTTGATGCCCTCAAGGATCGGCTCGGTATAGATGGGGGTGATATTGCCCTGCCAGTCCCTGCCGTTGCGGCGGGAAAGGCTCCATTCCGGCGCGTCTTCGGGCCGGATTTCCTTCATGGGAGGCAGCTCGACTTCTTCCATAATATTGCCCAGGCAGCCGTCCATCAGCACCAGAACGGGATTTCTGTCCCGCTCGGCGTAATCCCACGCCTCATAAAGCACGTCCACGGCCTCCTGCGCGGAGTTCGGCGCAAAGACCATGGCGTGGAACCCGCCGTGTCCCAGCGCTTTTGTCGCCTGCAGATAATCGGACTGCGCCGGCTGGATCGAACCCAGACCGGGACCGCCGCGGCTGATATTGACGATCACCGCGGGAAGCGTTGCCGCCGCGAGGTACGAGATGCCCTCCGCCTTGAGGCTGATGCCGGGGCCGGAGGAGCTCGTAAGCGCTCTGGTGCCCATGGCAGCCGCGCCGTAGACCATGTTGACGGACGCGATCTCGCTCTCACCCTGCACAAACGCGCCGCCGACCTCCGGCAGACGCCAGGAAAGATATTCCGGGATCTCGTTCTGGGGCGTAATGGGATAACCGGCAAAGAAGCGACAGCCCGCACGGACGGCGGCCTCTGCAATCGCCTCATTGCCCTTCATAAATCTTTTTTCACCCATTGTCAGTCTCTCCTTCCGCCGGTAATTCGATTGCGCCCTCGGGGCACATGGACGCGCAGATCGCGCAGGAGATACACGCGGAAGCGTCAGTCAGATGCGGATAGAAAAATCCGCGGGAATTCCGCTCCGTTCCGATCTCGAGAATGTGCTTCGGACAGAATTTTACACAATAACCGCAGTCCTTGCACAGGTAAGAGGTAATTTTTACCACGAACAAAACATCTCCTTCATAGCTTTATTTCTCAATGACACATATTAAAATGCGTTATATAACGAATCCGATCAGTTCTTTCCGGCTGTCGACGCCGAGCTTGTTGAAAATATTGCGCAGATGCGCGCGCACGCTGTTGACGGTGATGCCGAGGAATTCCGATATCTCCGTATTGGAGATCCCGTGCGCCGCAAGCGTCGCAACATTATACTCGATCGCGGTGAGCTTGTCCGAAATGCAGTCACCCGTCAGCTCGTTGTGAACGCTGACCCAGCTGCCGTGATACGTGTTCGCAAAGTCGGAAATAATTTTATACTGCTTCGGCTCCTGATGACGCAGGCATTTTTCAAGCACGCCGGAAAGCATGCCGCGCAGCTCGACAAAGGGCATGATCAGACCGTCCGGCTGCGCAAGATGCCACGCGTGGTTAAAGTAGTATTCCGCCTTGTCCCACGTTTTGCGCGTCATATACCCGACGGAAATGATGAGGCTCAGATAGATCTCCGAAACCGGGTGCGAACGTTCCGAGGAAACCAGCGCGCCTTCCGCAAGGCCGATTGCCCTGCCCACGTCACCCTGCGCCAGCAGATAATGACAGTACGCGTAAAACGCCATCGGTTTCAGTGATCCGGGCATATCAAACGCGTCAACGCTGACGGCGGGAAGCTCAACATCCCCGAAATTATAAAGAATAATATTGAAATACAGCAAAAAATACTCGCACAGTTTCTTCAGCGCGGAATCCTCCGGCAGCTGCTGCGTCAGGCGGCTTACATTCCGATACACGGCAAACAGCTCTTTTGTTTTTCCGACGGCAAGCTCACAGATCGACTTTCCGACAACAGCCGCAACATAGACGTTCAGCTCCTCCTGCCCAAGCAAAGAGGTAAACGACGCATACGCCTGATCGATCTCGCCGCGGAAATATGACAACTCCGCAGCTCCGAGCCGGCTGAGCAACGGATTCTCCTGCCGGAGGCAAAACTCCACGGCCTCTCCCGGCTGAAACTGTCCGGTCGTAAGAACCAACGGGTCGCCGGGAAGACGAATGTTATTTTCGCCGAATACATCGGTCCCCATGATCAATACCTCTTCAATCATTAAGATTATCGTCTTAACACAGTATCATCGTCAATCGTCTTTTTCCGGGGAATAACAGACTACAAAGAACCATCGTGCTGAATTATTATAGTATAATATCATAAATTTATGAATATTTTGTTAACAAATGAATCCGAATACGAAAAAAGTTGAAACATTTCGTAGCATAGATGCAAATAAAAAGGGCATCCCGTTCGGGATGCCCGTAAAATATGTTTTTTTCAATTTGATTGCGCCGTATAGATCGGGTCGGAGGCTCTCTGCTGGGTGAGCTTCATAAAGTCGATCTTCATCAGCGGCGTCTGGGGAAGCTCCTTCATAAAGATGATCTCGCGCGGGACATAGAACTTTGAGAAGTTGTCAAGACAGGTCTTGCGGATTTCCTCTTTGTACTCCTCCTCATCGCCGGCGCCCTTCAGCGAAGCGTAAAGTCTGACGATGCTGCGGTCGTTCTGCCAACCCTGAACCGCGCAGACGTCCTTGATGAAGGGAAGCTCGCCGACCTTCTTCTCAATATCGTTGGGATACACGTTATAGCCGGAGATGATGATGACTCTCTTTTTTCTGCCGGCAAAGAAGAAGAATCCGTCCTCGTCCTGATACCCCAGGTCGCCGGAAAGAACCCATTTTTCGCCGTTTTCATCCGTATAGAGACCGAGCTCCTCGTCGTCGCAGTCTTTCATGTAATAGCCGGCCATGATCGTGGGGCCGGAGATCACGATCTCGCCGATCTCACCGGCGGGAACCTGCTGATGGTCGTCATTCCAGATCTGTACGTTCACGCCGCGAAGGGCCTTGCCGATGGAGCCTTTTTTGTAATCCGTATTGGTGTTGGTGCAGCAGACCGAGCCGATCTCCGTCAGGCCGTAGCCCTGACGAAGTCTGCCGACGGCGCCCCACTTCTCGAAATAGGAATTGAACTCGTCGATAAACGCGTCGCTGATATCGTCGCCGCCGCAGAACATCAGCCGGATGTTCTTCAGCCACGGGCCTTCAAAATGCTTTTCCTTCATGAGCTTC
>CACYHJ010000371.1 GCA_902774165.1 Oscillospiraceae bacterium | reverse complement strand
CGGGGTGATCTCGCTCAGGCGCGTCGGGCCGCTGGTGGTCTGCCCCTCGCGGATATCGTAAATCTTTTTCTCCGCGTAATTCAGCAGATCGTAGGCGTCCTCGGCGGAGTCGGTCGATTTTTCGATGATATCCCGGGAGGCGAGGATCAGGCTGCGCACGTAGAATTTTTCTTTGATGATCCTCGCGTAGGCCTCCACATTCGCCGTGGAGGGCACGTTCTGCGCCAGCTGGAACAGATAGTTCTTGCCGCTCTCGTCGCTGAAGATTTTATCCTCTTTCAGCGCGTTGAGGATCAGCAGCGGGTCGACCGAGCCGCCCGACGCCTGATCCAGCCGCAGCATCGCCTTGTAGATCTCCCGATGGGTCGGGAGGAAGAAATAATCCGTTTTGATCAGCAGGGAAACCGCGTTCAGGCAGGACGGTTCCAGCAGGATCGACCCGAGGACCGCCTGTTCTGCTTCCAGCGAAAAGGGAAGCTCGCCCTCCGCCGGGAAATTGTTGTCAGCCATAACGGTTCACCGGATCATTCGCCCACAAAGACGAACATACTGACCGATACTTCGGCGTGAAGCTTGATATCGAAGGGGTATGTACCGAAGGCCTTGATATCCTCGACCGAGATCTTGCGCTTGTCGATCTGCGCGCCGAACTGCGCCTCGAGCGCGGCGGCGATCTCCTTCGAGGTCACCGCGCCGAACAGCTTGCCGCTGGCGCCGGCTTTCGCGCTGACGCGCACGGTTTTGCCCTCCAGCTTTTCCTTGTTCTCTTTGGCGATGCGAAGCTCCTCCGCCTTCCGGAAAAGCGCGGAGGCCTCGCGGTTTTTCAGCTCGTTGAGCGCCTGCGCGTCGGCGGTTTTCGCAAGTCCCTTGGGCATGAGGAAATTTCTCGCGTAACCGTCGCTGACGGTGACCTTCTGGCCCTTTTTGCCCAGGCTCTTGACGTCCTGCATCAGAATAACATCCATTTCCGACATCCTTTCGTTTATGAGTTCATATTTCAATAATCAGCGGAACGACGATGGGGCTGCGCTTGGTCTGCTCGTACAGGAAGCGCGACAGGTCGTCGCGGATATGGCTGCGGATGGCGGGCAGATCGAACCTGCCGCCGCGGGTATATTTGTCGAAGATTTCCAGCACGACCTCCGCCGCGTCGGAGAACAGATCCTCCGCGTCCTTGACGTAAACGAAGCCTCTGGACTCAAAGACCGGCTCCGAGAGGATCATCGCGCTGACGGGGTCCACCGCGATCGAAACCGCCACAAGGCCGTATTCGGAAAGGCGCCGGCGGTCCCTGAGAATGATATTGCCCACGTCGCCCACGCCGTAGCCGTCGACAAAGACGCGGCCGGCGGGCACCGAGGCGTCCGCCCGGATGGCTTTTTTGCTCAGCGTCACCGTGGTGCCGTTGTCTGCGAGGATGATATTTTTGGCGGGGATGCCCGTCTGCTCGCCCAGGGCGGCGTTGGCGGCAAGGTGCTTGCGCTCGCCGTGTACCGGGATGAAGAAGGTGGGGTTCAGAAGGCTCAGCATCAGCTTGAGCTCCTCCTGCCGCGCGTGGCCGGAGACGTGTACGTCGTACATCTGGCTGTAATAGACCTCCGCGCCCAGCTTCAGCAGGTCGTCGATGACCTTGCCGACGGTCCGCTCGTTGCCGGGAATCGGCGTGGCGGAGATGATCACCGCGTCGTTGGGGGTGATGTGCACCTTGCGGTGGTCGGCGGACGCCATACGGGTCAGCGCGCTCATGGGCTCGCCCTGGCTGCCGGTGGTGATCAGCGTCAGCCGGTCGTCCGGGTAGGACCGCATTTCGTCCAGGCTGATGATAATGCCCTGCGGGACCTTGAGATATCCCAGCTCCGAGGCGATGGTCACCACGTTTTCAAGGCTTCTGCCGGAAAGCGCCACCTTGCGGCCGAGCTTTTCGGACAGGTCGATGATCTGCTGCACCCGGTGGATGTTCGAGGCGAAGGTCGCCACGATGACGCGCTTTTTCGCGGCAAGGCCGAACAGCGTTTCCAGCGACCCGCCCACCTTGCGCTCGCTTTCGGTGAAGCCGGGGCGCTCTGCGTTGGTGGAATCCATCATCAGGCAGGTGACGCCGCGGCGGCCCAGCTCCGCGAAGCGGGACAGGTCGATCACCTCGCCGTCGATGGGGGTGGAGTCGATCTTGAAGTCGCCGGTGTGCACGATTGTTGCCGCGGCGCAGAGAATCGCCACGCCGATGGAATCGGGAATCGAGTGGTTGACGTGGATCGCCTCCACGGTAAAGGCGCCCAGCGTCAGCACGTCGCCGGGCTTGATGATGTTGATGACGGAGGACCGCGCGATCCCCGCCTCCTCAAGCTTGCCGTTGATCAGCCCCGCGGTCAGCCGCGTGGCGTAGACCGGCACGTTGACCGCCTTGAGAAAATAGGAAAGGCCGCCGATATGGTCCTCGTGGCCGTGGGTGATGATCACGCCGCGCACCTTATCGGCGTTGCGCTCGAGATAAGTAAAATCCGGCAGAACGATGTCGACGCCCGGCATGTCCGCGTCCGGGAATTCCAGCCCGCAGTCCAGCACGATGATGTCGTTCTCGAATTCGAACACCGTCATGTTCTTCCCGATCTCGTTCAGCCCGCCGAGGAAGGATATTTTTACCTGCTTTTCGGTTTTTTTCGGCCTGCCCCTTTTGACGGGCGCCGAAACAGCGCCCGCAGCGCGGGGCGCCGGTCTTTGTTCTTTTTTTGCTTTCGGCATAGAATTGCTCCCTGTGAAAATCATTCGGTTTGTGATACGGAATATATGTAAGCCGCTTTCCCTGCGGCTTATAGTGATTATTTATTCAGTATATCATAATACTACAAACGGGGGAAAATGTCAAGGTTGGTAAATTCTGATTTATCGCTGCGCGATAAATCAGAATTTACAGTCATTAGTCATTAGGCAATAGGCATTAGAATTTGTAAAATTTACCTTCTGCGTTTTATCGTAAAGAAAGCGTTAAATAAACATAAGTGTAAATTTGGCATGAGTATGTCAGA
>CACYHJ010000370.1 GCA_902774165.1 Oscillospiraceae bacterium | reverse complement strand
ACAACGTCTCCAAATCGGACGCACCTGCGATGTACAAGGAGCTGGCCTGAGGAAACTCTGAATAATCAGCGCTTCCCTAAACCCGCACGGCCTCCATCTGCATGCGTTTGGTGTCCTCCATGACGTGGGCGTAGAGGTTCATGGTGACGCCGATGTCCGCGTGACCGAGGATCTCCTGCAGGGTTTTGGGCTGCATCCCGGACTCGATCGCGCGGGTCGCGAAGGTATCGCGGAAGGCGTGAGCGGTAAAGCGTTCGATACCCGCGGCGCGGCAGAGCGCGTCGATATCCTTGCCGACGCAGCGGGCTCCCAGCAGGCCGCCCCTGGGCGCGCGGAAGATGGGGCCGCCGTCATCTGTAAACTGCCGCGTGTTCTGCCGCTGCTGCTCCCGGATCGCGTCCAGCGCCTCATGCCGCGCGGGGATCACGCGGACGGAGCAGCCGGTCTTGGCGTCCCGCCCCACGGTGAGGCGTCCGTCCAGCGTTTTGGTAAGGGTGCGCTCGATCCGGATTCCGCCATCCCGTATGTCTTTCTCCATCAGTGCGCCCGCCTCGCCGAAACGGCAGCCGGTATTCAGCAGGAAGCTGTAGAGCGGCAGATACCATGAACCGTATTCCCGCGCCGCATGGAAAAACGCCTCTGTCTCCTCCCTGGTGAGGGCGCGGTGGATCGTTTCCCGCGCCGGTTTTTTTGTCTCCCTGAGACTGCGCAGCCTCTTTGCGGGATTGCGGACGATCATCCCCTCCTCCTGCGCCGCCTCATAGAACGGGGCAAGATCCCGCACGTCCGGCTCGTAGTCGCCGAAATAACCGAAGATCCCCGTTTGCGGCGCCGACGCGTCGGCGCCGGAATAATAGGAGGGCGTGGGGACGAATCTCATTTTTCCCGCAGATTCCGGGAACAGCTTTTTCTGATACATCAAAGTGACGGGACTGACATAAACGATCTCCCGCGCCGCGGCGCAGAGCTTTTTTTCCTCCGCAAGACAGGCCTCGCTGCGAAAATCATACGCCAGATCCCCATACCACGGATCTTCCCAGATCTGGATCCAGCGGCCGCAGTCGATCCGTCCGCTGCGGATCAGCTCCAGCGCCGCCCGGTGGCTTGTAAAGGGGCAGGACAGGGAGATCACAACGTCGTAATAGGTTTCGGTCCTGAATTTTTTCACGTGAGAGAGCCACGCGCCGTCAATGCCGTAAACGCCGTAGAGCCCTCTGATTTTATTTTTCACGCGGGAACCGAACCCGCCGGCAGATCCATCGGGATCCGCGTTCACCGGCGCTGTCTGCGCCTGTGCTCCTGTGGCTTTTTTCCTGATATGAGAAACCCTCTCATAAAGAGAAACACTGTATTGATAATGATGCTTTACGGCAGCCGGAAGGCGCATGTCGGGGTCCTTCACCGCGCCGTCGTCCCTTGCGGATAAAACGTCCACAACATATCCGGCGTCGCAGAATCCGCGAATATAGGCAAGATGGCACAGATTCGCGGAGGAATTGATTTCCAGGCAGGAGCCGACGATAAACAGAACTCTCATGATTTATTTTCCTCTGATCAGGGACGCCGCCCTGCGGGCGATCCGGTTCAGGCTGACGGTATTGGTTTTATAGTCGATCACTTCAAGCGCGCCGCAGGCGTTATAAGTGTGGATCCCGAGAACCGCGCTCTTTTCGCCCCGGATGATTGTATTTTCCGGCGACAGGACAAACGCCGTTTTACCGTCGGACAGATCGTAAAACTCCAGCGCTCCGCCGTAGGTATCCCGGCAGTCCTGCGCGGTCATCAGGACATTGCCGTCCTCACGGATCGGGAACCCGCCGGGACGGGACTGCCGCAGCGGGCGAAGCTCCCAGGGCGTAAAAGTCACGGCGCCGTCTTCATAAGAAAGGATTTCCGTTGCCTGCTCCGCGCCGTCCGCCCCGATTCTCTGCGCGATCGCGCGTCCGCCGGGAATGAGGGTGGTATCCACAAGCTTCACGTTTTCCGCAAGGACCCGTTCCCGTTTCCACTCGTAGGGAAACGACGCCGCTTTATAAAGAATCAGCGCGTTTGCTTCTTCGGTCTCCGGCAGCATATAAACGTCGTCCCCTTCGCGGAAAACCTGAGGATAGGACATATGGAACGGTTCGGCGATGATCTCTCTCCCGTCAAGGAACGATCCCGAGGCGTCGTCGTAACGGAAGACCGCGATGCTGCCCCTGCGGGTCTGATAGGAGAAGAACTCGGCGAACAGCCAGAGCGCGCCGCCGTGTTCAAACAGAAACGGATCGGCATACCAGCCCCCGGAGGTCCCGCGCAGACGAACATAAGGCTCGCCGACGGCGCGGAATCCCTTCCTTGCCCGGTATGCGATATTCCATTTTTCCGTAACAATTCCCATAACAGCTCCGGTTTACACAAAGAGTTATATGCCCGATAAAAATTCCTCGATCCGGGGAACGGACTTTGATTGATCGAACTGCCCGGCGCGTCTGCGCGCGGCAAGGGCGTATTGTTCCCGCAGCGGTTGGTTGACAAGCATTTCCCTGATCGCTGCGCACAGCGCCTCGTCGGAGTTTTCGCAGATCACGCCTCCGTCCTCACCCAGCAATTCCCGCATCCCGTTGACCTCCGTGGTCACAACGGGCAACCCGCAGAACATCGCCTCCGCCGCCGCGGTGCTGAACCCTTCCCGGTGGGACGCGCAGACAAAGACGTCGCACTGCGCCATAAGGGCGTAAGGATTCTCAAGAAACCCGGTCAGCGTCACAAGCTCCTCCACGCCGCATTCGGCGATCATGCGGGTAAGATGCTCCCGCTCGCCGCCTTCCCCGCAAAGATAAAACCGCGCGGGCGTTTTCTCGGTTTTCAGCCGTTTGCAGATGCGGATCAGCCGGTCGAACCCCTTGATGGGGATCAGCCTGCCCACGGCGCAGACGGCGGGAAGATCTTTGTTGATTGATATCTGCGGATCCTGCGCCGCGAGCCGCCGGACGCGCCCGCCGTCAATCGGGTTATATAGCACCTCGGCGGAAAGCCCCGTCTGCGTCCCGAAATCTTC
>CACYHJ010000369.1 GCA_902774165.1 Oscillospiraceae bacterium | reverse complement strand
AACGAGATCGGCGACCGCGTGAAGCGCGTACTGATCACGGAAATCATGGCGCAGTACAGCAATCTGATTCTCCCGGACGGCGACGGAAAGATCATCGACAGCCTGAAGCGCATCGACCTGCTGCGCTCTTCCGTCCGCCAGATTCTGCCCGGGCTTTCTTACGTTCTGCCGCCCTCCCAGAATAAGGTCTCGCTGACGGAGGACGGCGTCTGCGCCGCTGCGGAGCGGATCAATGCGTCCGACGCTGTCCGCCCGGATAAGGCGATCGGGTTTTCCGTGGAAGGCGTCTCCCCCGTTCTCGGCCGGGAAATCGCGCACCGGGCCTCTCTGTCGGCAGATCCTGCCGCGCTCGAAACGGAGCTGACCGGGCTCAGGGACCGTCTGACGGAAGGGAAGACAGAACCCTGCGCGGTCTTTGACGCAGACGGGAAACCGGTGGATTTTTCTTTCCTTCCGCTGACGCAGTACGAGGGGCAGGACGTGCGCTTCTATCCTACTCTGAGCGCTCTGCTGGATGCGTTTTTCAGTGCCGCGGAGAGCTCGGCTCGTCTGAAATCAAAGGCGGAAGACCTGAAAAAGCTGCTCTCAACGCTGACGGAACGGCTCACAAGAAAGCTGTCGGATCAACAGGCTGAGCTGGAGGCCGCCGCGGACAGAGAACAGAAACGCGTGTACGGCGACCTGATCAACGCCAATCTCTATTCGCTTGAAAAGGGCGCCGTATTCTATGACCTTGAGAATTTTTATGACAGCATGAAGCTTGTCAGGATTCCCGCGGATCCCCGTCTGTCCCCTGCCGCCAACGCGCAGAAATATTATAAAGAATACCGAAAGGCCGCCAACGCGGAGAAGATTCTGACGGAACAGATCGCAAAAGGGAAAGAGGATCTTGATTATATTCTTTCCGTGAAAGACGTATTTGACCGCTCCGTATCGGAGAAGGAGTTTTCCGCCATCCGCGAAGAGCTTTCCGACGCCGGCTTTTTAAAGAAGCATCCGCAAGCGGCAAAAAGGATCAAATCGCCGCCGCTGCCGTTCCTCGAATACGAATCGCCGAACGGGTTCCGCGTGCTTGCCGGACGAAACAATATTCAGAACGACCGGCTCTCATTCAAAACCGCCGCAAAAGCCGACATCTGGTTCCACGTTCAGAAATTTCACGGATCCCACGTCGTCATGATCACAGACGGAAAAGAGCCTGCCGTCGAGGATTATGTCTTTGCCGCGAAAAAAGCGGTTGAAAACAGCGAGGTCGGCGGGGAGCAGCGCATTTCCGTAGACTATACGCCGGTAAAAAACCTCGTCAAGCCCAACGGTTCAAAACCCGGCTTCGTGATCTTTCACGTCTACAAAACCATGATCGTCTGAGCGGTAAATCCGCACGTCCTCCGGTACGGCAGCGCTTCGGTTAAAATAGACGATCTTTCCCGCCTCGCAGAACGGGAGCGCGTAGATTCCGATCAGCGGAACCACCGAGAGGATCCGCCACGCAAGGCACGAAAACAGAAACGCTGCGTACTGTTTTCTGCCTGCCCATTCCATCCGCAGTCTCAGCTCGCTGCCTGACAAACCGCCGGCGTACAGATACTTTTCCATATCATAGATTCTTGTGTTTGCGGAATAAAAAATGATCCCGATGATCAGAAGCAATCCGGAAGCCGCCAGGAACAGCTTCGATCCCCCGCGATAGAGACGGCCGTCTGCAGACAACGCGGACATGGCGGCTGCGGGAATCAGCGCAGGAAGGCAGAACAACAGAAACCACCCGGCTTTTTTGAACGCGATCAAAACCGCCGCGAAAGCGGTATTCACGGTTTTGCGCAGGAACCCGGAGTGGCGTCCTGCCAGCGCGCTGCCGTATCTTTTGTTGACCGATGCGGTATAAACCACGTTCATCATGGCGCAAATGAATATCATCGGCGGTACCGATGCGCCGGCATACGCCATCGCCCCGACCGTTCCGAGCGGCTCAGAAAGAAACAGACAGAGTCCCGCGGGCAACGCCAGACAGAGCAGCCGGGCCGCTCGCATGGCAAACGCGGCGACCGTCATAAAAACCATATGATGATGCAGGAATCTTCCCGCTTCTGTTTTTATCTCAAAAAACATATTCTTTTTCGTTCTTGACTGTTGAAATACAATCATATATAATTGTTTTATCTTTTACGGACAATTCTATTATTTCCCCGACGGAGGCATTGTATCATGGAAATCAAAGAAAAAATCTCTGCTCTCGGCGACGTTTTCGCGATCGCCGGCGAATGCGTCGCCGTGTCGGTTATAAAATCCGGCCATATCAACGCGACGTACAAGGCTGTTTTTCGGCAGAAAAACCGGAAAACCATCATATGTAAAGGACGGAAACAACCATGAAATGCCCATTTTGCGGATACACCGAAAGCAAAGTAATCGACTCCCGCCCGGCCGACGGTTTTACCACGATCCGCCGCCGCAGAGAATGCCTTTCCTGCCAGAAGCGCTTCACCACCTATGAGACCATTGAACGCATGCCTCTGATTGTGGTCAAGCGGGATGGCTTCCGTCAGTCCTTTGACCGCGTGAAACTGATTAACGGCATGGTGCGCGCCTGCGAGAAGCGCCCGGTTCCCCTGGAAAAACTCGAAGCGATTGCCGATGAGATTGAACAGGAACTGCAGGGCAAACTGGAACGCGAAGTCAGCACAGTGGAGATCGGCGAAATGGTGATGAAGCGCCTGAAGGAAGTCGACGAAGTTGCCTACGTCCGTTTTGCGTCGGTCTACCGCAGCTTTAAAGACATTAACACTTTCATGGATGAGCTGAGCAAGCTTCTGACGGAACAGAAATAAGCATCTCGGAAGTGCTGGAGCAGCAATGAAAACTGTGATTCTGGAACAGGCGGATCTGATCCGCAGCGTGGCGGATGAAATCTGTGATATACTGCATGAAAAACCGGATGCGGCATTTACGATTGCCGGCGGGCGGACCATGATGCCTTTGTGGCGGGAACTCTCCGTACGGACTCATGGAGGGAAACTCAGTTTTGCGGAAGCGAAGTTTT
>CACYHJ010000368.1 GCA_902774165.1 Oscillospiraceae bacterium | reverse complement strand
AGCACCGCCCGGTGCAGAAGCACCCGCAGGATCGGCGGCAGCAGGATCAGCGCCACCGCGGCGATGCCCAGCGCGCCCACGGTATCGTTGACGGCGTTCAGCGACGCGGCGACGGCGGCCATCCCGTCGCTCAGCGCGCCGCCCACCACCGGCACAAGGCCGCCCGCAAGAAATTTTGCGCCGCGGAAGGCAAGGGAGTCGCCCGCCTTTGCCGCCGCGCCCTTCAGCGCCAGCACGCCCGAAAACAGGACCGACGCGCCGCCCAGAAGCGTTGTGAATACTTTTTTCAGAAGCCTTGCGCCCCGATCCGGCGCGAACATGCCGTCCGCCGCGCCGATCACGCAGATCGCGCCGTAGGCGCCCGTGAGCGGGACGAAGAACCAGTCGATCGCCGCGCTGACTGCCTCCGCCGCGCCGACGCCTGCGGCAGTCAGGACTGCGGAGGAGGCCGGCGCGCCGGAGGAGGCGGTAAACACGCCCAGCACCGGCAGCAAAAGCCGCACAAACGCGGAAACCGTCTCCATCGCGCCCAGCACGCCGGCGGCAAGCTCCGTCACGATCGGGATCTCCGCCGCAGCAAAGAAGAACAGCGGCAGCGAGGCAAGAAGCCCGTCCGCGTCCTCCTGCGGCAGGAACCGCGCCGCCAGCGCCAGCAGCAGCGTCAGGCCGGCAAGCGTCGTGAATTGTTTTACCGCGCCGCCGAACCCGTCCCGCAGCAGCCCCGCCGCCGCGGTCAGCACGCCGACGGGGGAGATCTGCGCCGCCGAGGAGGGGATCGCGGCCTCCGCGCCGATTTTTTCAAGCAGCGCCCGCGTTTCGTCGTCCAGCAGCGCAAACGCGTCGCCCGCGCCGCTGTCGGCGTAAAGGCGGTCCGCGTCCGCCGCCCGGGCAAACAGCGTGATTCCCGGCAGGAGCGCCGCGAGGAGAATCACTGTGAAGATTGCTTTTTTCATCTGTTTTCCCGTCCTGTGAAGTCCGTCAGAAGCCCGTCAGCGTTGAAAGCAGCTCCCGCAGAATCGGCAGCGCGCAGAGAATCATCAGGATCTTTCCTGCAAATTCCGTCTGCGCGGCAAGGGAGCTCTCCCCGCTGTCCCGGCAGGCGTCGGCGGCAAACTGCGTCACAAGGGCGATCCCCACCACCCGCAGCAGCGCCGGAAAATACCCGCCGCCGGTTCCGAGCCGGTCGAAGAATTCCTGCGACGCGTTCACCAGCGTCAGCACCTGCGGCAGCGTGAAGCTCAGCAGCGCCGCGCCCGCAAGGATCCCCGCCGGCGCTGCGAATTCTGGGCAGTACCGCCGCAGCAGCAGGATCGCGCCGAGGCAGATCACGGCAAATAATGCAGTTCTGATCATGGCGCGTCAGATGTCGAATACCGATTTGATATAACGGAACAACTCGCTGATGTGGGGCAGCAGCATCATCAGCACGATGATCAGCCCGGCGACAGTGGTGATCATCGTGTATTCCTCCCTGCCGGAGCGGGTGAGGATCTGGTTGATCACGGCGACGATAATGCCGATTGCGGCGATTTTGAATATGATATCAATATCCATGCCTTGCCCGCTTTAAATCAACAGAATGATGACCGCCGCGCCGGCAAAGACCGGCAGAAGCGCCCCGAGGCGGGCGAAGCGCTGTTTTTCCTCCCGGGCGTTCTCCAGCGCCGCCCGCAGCCGTTCCCGGGCGCTCTCGCACAGCGCCTTCTGCCCGTCGATATCGGTGTCGCCCAGCGAGTCGCCGAAGGCGAGAAGGATCCTCCGGTCGCTCTCCCGGACGCCGGAGCGCTCGGCGGAAAAGACGCTTCTCCATGCGGCAAAAAAACTGTCTCCCGCGGCGTTTTTCATCAGCGGGCTTTCCGAGCGCAGAACCCGCAGCAGCGAATCCAGCGGCTCTAAAAAACAGGTCATGCGGGTTTCCATCAGACCGATCAGCTCCAGCGCGGCGTCAAGAAACTCCACCCGCCGTGAAAACCTGGCGCTGAGCGTCATTCCGAACAAGAGAGAGGACGCCGCGATCATGATACAGGCGAACAGCTTCATCGTAAAGCTCCTTTCCGTCAAAGATTTCACATTCCTTCCCCACGCCGGGCAGAAACACAAACCGGTCAAACGCGCCGCACTCCACCAGCGCCCGGCAGACCGGGCGGGTGAACAGCTCCCGGCGGCTGCCGCAGTGGACGCTCAGCACGAACCGCACCCCGCAGCCCAGCGCCCGCAGCACCTCCCGGCAGTCCTCCTCGGTCCCCAGCTCGTCGCAGAGTATCACGTCCGGCGAGAACGAGCGCATCGCGAACTCGATCCCGTCCTTTTTCGGGTAACCGGTAAAAAAGTCGATGTTCACGCCCCGCGCCGCCGAAAGCTCCCGCCGCTCGTCCGCCACCGCGACCCGGTAATAGTACGGGTAGGAGGAGAGGATCCGGGCGATATCCTTGAGCATCGTGGTCTTTCCGCTCAGGGGCGCGCCGAACAGCACCGTGTTTTTCAGCCCGTCGGAAAACACCTTGCGCGAAAGATATTTCGCCGCCCCGTCGACGTTCTTCGCGATGCGGATATTGACGCTCCGGATCTCCCGGACGCTGCGGATCCTGCCGTCCTGGGTGCCGGCTCTGCCCGCGACGCCCGCCCGCATGCCGTCGGCGTAGGTGACGTAGCCGCTGTTGAGCTCGTCCGTATGGGAATAGACCGAATGGTCCGTCAGCGCCTGTACCGTCTGCGCCACCTCCTCGGCGGTCGGCGTCGGCGTTTTGTCCGGGAACAGGCGGGAAAATTTCCCGTTTCCGTCCGGGAAGCACAGCCCGTACGCGCCGCAGAGCATCAGCGGCAGCCCCGCCCTGAGGCGGATCTCCAGCGTCGTCTCCACAATTTCGGTGGGCAGCAGCACGATCGCCCTGCGCAGCCGCTCCGGCAGACACGCCAGCGCCGCGGAGAGGTTTTCATTCTCGTTCATTTTTCATTCCTCCGTCATTCTTGGGCAACACCGCACAATTCGGGCGTGCGGATTGCGCAGTAGATCCGCAGGCAACCTGACGGTTGTCAAGGAGAATCTGTGCAAGATGACGGAACAAAGATCAAGCAAGACGCGCATTCGTATTTGTGCGGTGTTGCCCTTGTCCTTTTGCTTCATTTATATGGTCCCCGCTATGGAAATAGAACCGGATATAAACTTGAAAAGATTTGACGTCTCACTTCTCACGGTTCACATTTCACTGAAATCCTGATTTTTCAAAAAAACTATTGACAAATCCCCCCACCCGCATATTATAATTACAGAATAGTATCATTTTACATAACGGCGGCGCGGCCCGGTTTTCCGCGGCGCGCCCGACCGGAGGAACGGAGCGGCGTAATATGGAAACAGTACCCGAGTATTTCGGCTCTCTCGTCTTTAACGACGCGACAATGCGGACCCGTCTGCCGAAGGATACCTACAAAAAACTCAAACGGACCATCGAGGACGGCAAGCATCTCGATCTCTCCATTGCCAACGAGGTTGCCCACGCGATGAAGGAGTGGGCGATCGAAAACGGCGCGACCCATTTTACCCATTGGTTCCAGCCCATGACCGGCATCACCGCCGAAAAGCACGACAGCTTTATCACCCCCGGCGACGACGGCACGGTGATCATGACCTTCTCCGGCAAGGAGCTGATCCAGGGGGAGCCCGACGCGTCATCCTTCCCCTCCGGCGGCCTGCGCGCCACCTTTGAGGCGCGGGGTTACACCGCGTGGGATCCGTCCTCTTACGCGTTCATCAAGGACGGGACGCTGTGCATCCCCACGGCGTTCTGCTCTTACGGCGGCGAGGCGCTGGATAAAAAAACGCCCCTGCTGCGGTCGATGGAGGCGGTCAACCGTCAGGCGAAGCGGATTCTCCGTCTCTTCGGCAACGAGGTCAAAACGGTGAAAACGACGGTGGGGCCGGAGCAGGAGTATTTCCTGATCGACCGGGAGGCGTATCTGAAAAGAAAAGACCTGATTTTTACCGGCAGGACCCTGTTCGGCGCGAAGCCACCCAAGGGGCAGGAGCTGGAGGACCATTATTACGGCATGATCAAGCCCCGCGTGGCTTCGTTTATGGCGGATCTCGACCGGGAGCTGTGGAAGCTGGGCGTGCTGTCGAAGACAAAGCACAACGAGGTCGCCCCCGCGCAGCATGAGATGGCGCCGATCTTCACCACGACGAACATCGCGGTGGACCATAACCAGCTGACCATGGAGATCATGAAGAAGGTCGCCGAAAAACACGGCATGGTCTGCCTTCTGCACGAAAAGCCCTTTGAGGGCGTCAACGGCAGCGGCAAGCACAACAACTGGTCGCTGAGCACCGACGCGGGCGTCAACCTGCTGGAGCCGGGTGACACGCCCTATGAAAACGCCCAGTTCCTGCTGTTCCTGACTGCGGTGATCAAGGCCGTGCATGAGCATCAGGATCTTCTGCGCATCTCCGTCGCCTCCGCGGGCAACGACCACCGTCTGGGCGCCAACGAAGCGCCGCCCGCCGTGGTCTCCATGTTCCTGGGGGACGAGCTGACCGAGATCATTGATTCCATCATCAACGACGCGGCCTACGACCAGAAGGAGCGGGTGCCGATGAAGATCGGCGTGCACATCCTGCCCCGGTTCCCCAAGGACAATACCGACCGCAACCGCACCTCGCCCTTCGCCTTCACCGGCAATAAATTCGAGTTCCGTATGCTGGGCTCCTCCGCCTCGGTGGCGACGCCCAACATCATTCTCAACACGATCGTCGCGGACACGCTGGAGGGCTTTGCCGACCGGCTGGAGGCCGCCGGCCCGGAGGAATTCAACTCCGCCCTGCACGATCTGATCAAAGAGACCCTGATCGCCCATAAGGATATCATTTTCAACGGCAACGGCTACGACGGGGAATGGATCCGCGAGGCCGTGGAGCGGCGCGGGCTTCTGAACCTTGTCTCCACGCCCGACGCGCTGCCGTATTTCGCTTCGGAGGAGAATATCGCGCTGTTCGAGCGGCAGAGGGTGCTGACCCGCACCGAGATCCGCTCCCGCACCGAGATCCTGTTCGACAACTACTGCAAGGTCCTCAACATCGAGGCTCTGACCATGGCGGATATGGTCAAGAAGGATATCCTGCCCGCCGTGGCGGCGTATTCCGCGGCGCTCGCGAACGGGATCGCCGAAAAGAAGACCGTTCTCGCCGACCTGCCCTGCGATTATGAGACGCAGACGCTGCGGCAGCTGTCCGCCCTGTCTTCGGAGATCTGGGAGAGCTGCGGCGCGCTGGAAAAGAAGATTGCCGAGGCGCACGCGATTGCCGAACTGCCGCGGCAGGCGACGTATTATAAAGATACGGTCCTGCCTGCGATGCAGCGCCTTCGCGCGGCGGCGGACGCTGCGGAAACCCTCACCGCAAAGGATTTCTGGCCCTATCCCACCTATTCCGACCTCCTGTTCAGCATTCTGTGATTTTTACCAACAAAAAACAGCCGGACGATCCGGCTGTTTTTTGTTGGTAAATTCTGATTTATGCGCTCGCGCATAAATCAGAATTTACAGTGATTAGTGGTCAGTGGCCAGTTGTCAGTTAAGGTGCGGTCGCAAGCGACGCGCCATTATAGAGAAAAAGCTTTATATTCT
>CACYHJ010000367.1 GCA_902774165.1 Oscillospiraceae bacterium | reverse complement strand
TTTCAAAGAATTCGATTATCTCTGCTATGATCTATATTGGTTTTCCGGGGATGAATAAGAAACAATCTGAAATTGTAAAAGAAAAACCGGCGCGCGGCCGGTTTTTCCTTATCTGAACGATATATCGCAAAATGAATATGGGGGCAGAACGACCGGCTCCGTCAGATCGGGAAGCGGCAGTTCCGAAAGGTCGGCGTCTTTATCGCAGAGCCGGAAGCGCACGGCGCGTTTCTCTCCTGCCGGAAGAATTATAACGCTCTGCGGCGCGGGGCTTGTGTTTGCGATTGCGAGAAGCTGTTCTCTTCCCCCGGCGGCGAGGGTGTAAACGTCGCCGCCCTGCGTGGAGAACCGCTCCTCCCCCGCGTCGAACAACCGTAAAAACTGCTCAAACGCGCGGTACGCCTTTGTTTTTTCAAGCCCCGGCACGTGAAACAGAGGGCCGTATTCCTTCCAGAGCTGCGCGTCGTAGAACAGCGCCAGATCCACGCCGCAGCGCTGCATCTCGTACAGGGCGGCGGCGATATGGGACGCGCCTTTTTCGTTGCGCATATTGATATAAAACTGATCGCGGTACTTCGGCGTGTCCACGTCGCAGATGCAGCAGTTCCACTCCGCGTCAACCCGCAGCGTATCGTGAAAGCCGTATTCGTTCAGCGTCTGATCGACAAAATCAAACTCTTTGTCGATTTTCTTCGTGCCCTGATTTCCGAGATATCCGTGCCAGGTGAAGAAATCCAGCGGCGCGCCGGATGTTCTGACGTGCGCGAGGAACTCCGTGAAGAACGACGGATCGCCCTCGGTCCATCTGCCGCCCTCGTTTTTGCCGAGGATATAACAGCTGGAATACCCGCCGACAAGAATCTCCGGGTGTTTTTCTTTCAGATATTTCGCGGCGGTCGAATACAGGTTGTAATACTCCCCCGCCGTGCCTGCCCAGTTGGGCGGCCCGTAAGGTTCGATCTGCGGATCGAGGCCGTCCGGCTCGTTCCAGATCTCCCAATATTTCATTTGAGGAAAATAAAACCCGTCCGCCCAGCCCGCGCGGTAGTGACGCACGATGTGTTCGCAGACCCGCGCCCATTTGTCGGGGTCGGAGGGCGGGAAAATATTGTATTTTTTCGGCGCGTGCTCGATCGTCGTGCCCAGACGGTACATGATTTCGATCCCGTTTTCGCACAGTGGTTTGATATAAAGGTCGGTCAGCGTGAAATCATAGGCGTTTTCATCTTCCGGGTCGGCGGAGAAATCGGGGAACACGTTATTGATATCCACGTAGTGCCCCGCGCCGTAGGGGTAGGCGGTGTCGTGCAGACGGACCACCGGCGGCCGCAGGGCGAGGAAGTCCGGCAGGATCTCCCCGTAATCGACCTGCCGGGCGCAGTTGTTGAAGCCGTGCAGCGGCTTCATTTTTTTGATTTTTTTGTCAAAGTCAACGCGGATCTCAAGCAAGGGGCTCCCCCATTTCAAAGCGTTTGATATACAGCAGCTCGCCGGAGGGGTGTTCTCCCACGCGCTCAAAACCCATTTTCTCGTACAATCGCTGCGCGCCGGTGTTGTTTTTTGCGGTGCGCAGGATCAGCCCGCCGTAGCCCCGGCTTTTCAGAAGATCAAAAAGACTGCGCAGAAGAAAGCCGCCGACGCCCCGGCCCTGATAATCGTCCCGCACGGCGATTCCCAGCCAGGGCAGAGCGCGGTCGATATCCCAAATAAAAAGAAGTCCCGCCACGGTCCCGCCGTCCTCGGCGACAAAAAAGCGGTGATCCGGCTTGCCGTTCTCGAAAAATTCCATGGTGCGCCGCTCGTTGCCGCGGTTCACGTTGAAAAACGCGGCGCTTTGTTCGCCCATATCGTCGTAGAATTTTTGTATTTCGTCCCGATCGGCTTGTACCATCGGACGGAAGATCAGATTTTGCATAGGATGTCCTTTCAAAATCCTGATTTATCGCGGGGCGATAAATCAGGATTTAACGGCAATCGTCAATCGGCAATCGTCAATCGTGACTGTCAAATAGGCGCTCAGCGTAATATTCGAGATGTTCTTGTAAAATATACAGAATTGTAAAATTGACGATGTCTGTAATATCAAAAAACAGGCGTCAAATTTACAATACGAATGCCGATTGCCGAATGCCGATTGCCGGTCGGGCGTCAGCCCGACAAATCAGTATTTATAAATCTCCACCGTCTCCCCCGCGGCAAGCGGTTCGCCGAACGCGGGGACGCCGAGGCGGTAGGAAAACGGCTGGATCCTGACGCTTCTGCCGCCCCAGCCGGTGCCGCTTTCCACGTTGGCGTGGTAAACGATGTAATCAACGCCGCCGCTTGTGACGAAGCTGCAGTGACCGGGGCCGTAAGCGGTTTCCGCCTTGGAGAACACCGCGGCGGGGCTTTTTACCCATCCGAGCGCGCTGTCGGGGGCGCCGGTCAGCGTCAGCATCCCGAGGCAGTAATCGTCGGTCCAGCTTCCCGACGCGGAATACACGAGAAATACTTTCGTTCCGTGATAAAGGATCTCGGGCCCCTCGTTGATGGGCATGCCGTTCTTTTCCCACTTGCGGGAAGGCGTTGAGATCCGCACGCGGCCGCCGTCGATGTGTGTGGGATCGCTCATATGGGCGATATACAGGTTCTGCTGCCCGTCCGAGTCGTTCTCCCAGCCGGACCAGATAAACCAGAGCTCGTTGTTGTACTCCAGCACGGTGCCGTCGATGGCCCATTTGTCCGACGGATCGGTGATTTTTCCCGCCATGACGAACTCGCCGTCCGGCGTATCGCAGGAGAGGACGTACATCCGATGGTTTTCGTTCGCGCCGTCGTCCGCGGCGACGTAAATATACCATCTGCCGTCAAGATAATGCAGCTCCGGCGCCCAGTAATCTGTTGAATACATCGTGTCGGCGGGCGCGGTGTAAACGCGCCTGCCCTCCGCGTCCCAGAGCGCGGCGAGGGAATCCGCGCTTTTCACGCCGATGCCGTTGCCGAGGGAGTAGCAGTAATAATACCTGCCGTCGTGCTCATAAAACCACGGGTCGGCGCCCCCGCCCAGCGGCAGGGAGACCTCGTCCTTTTCGGTTGCCGGAGCGGGTTCCGGTTCCTTTGCCGG
>CACYHJ010000366.1 GCA_902774165.1 Oscillospiraceae bacterium | reverse complement strand
TGATTTGAAAGTACTGTTTTCTATAATAAAAAGGCGCGAAGCGCTTTTCCGAAACTGACAACTGATCACTGTCCACTGGCCACTTAAATTCTGATTTATGCGATCGCACATCCGGAGGATAAAAAACAGGACCGCGCTGCGTCGAACCAGCGCGGTCTTCGGTTTTGTTACGGTTTCCACAGGTAAAGACCCTCTCCGGCGCAGAGGGTCCGGAGCAGTTCCGTCAATTCGTCATCCGGGTGAAAGACTGTCAGATAGGTGTCGTCCGGGGTCGACGCGATCATTGCGTCGTCGAGGAGAAGGTTGACCGGTTCGCTGCGCATGATGGCGGCGATCCGCTCCGGCGGGGGATTGGTTTCGCCGCGCAGGGAGACGTCCTTGTAACAATTTAATTTTAGGACAAGATTGATATGCCGATCTTTCACAGCGTTGCGGCGGGCTCCGGAAAGATAGTATTCTTCGATTGCGAAATATTGACCGGGGCTTCCGGCCGGAACCTGCCGCGGCAGAACGTCAGCGATCAGGCAGGGCTCCCGCAGAAGCTCCTCTTCCGTTTTCGGCATGGCGCAGACCTCCTTATGTGTTTTTATGTTTAAATTATAAATCTGCCCAAGGCGGATGTCAAGTCCGGGCGCGACGGGAAACCGCGGCTGCTGCAGAGGGAACGGACGATCGGCCGTTGACGGTTTTCCGGTCCGATAAAGCATTGCCGTTTGGTATCTATCGTCACTTTAGCGGTTTAAACCAAAAAAGTGAAATCGAATTCGTCTGAAATGCCGAAAATGGACGATTTGTTGTTTTTCAGCTTGACAAACGGGATTTTCGGGCTTATTATTATGTACATACGACAAAGGCAATGATGGAGAAGGAGTAAGGCGAAGACCGTCCCCAGAGAGCCGTCGGCAGGTGCAAGACGGCGTCGTTCCCGCCCCAAATACAGCTCCGGAGCCGCGCACCGAAACGGTATTTTCACAATGCCGCGCGTAGGCTGCGACGGGCGCGACCGTTATATCGCACCGCGAGGCAGTCCCGTTTCTGCGGGCTGTGAAGCCGGGTGGTACCGCGACAGAAAGACATCTTCTGCCGCCCCGACGACCGAAGGGTCTCGGGGCGGCAGTTTTTTAATGAAGAATTAAAAATGAATAATTGATGACGGGGTTCCGGGTCTCGCCTGCCGGCTCGGTCGGTGCTTCTGCGGCAAGCCGCAGAGATCGGTCTCGGCTCCCGCCTCTCACATCTCACATTTCACATTTCACATCTCACATTTCACATTTCACATTTCACATTTTTCGACGAAGGAGAATACGTTATGCCCATTACCGAACTTCTGACCCGCAACGCGACTTATTTCAAAAACGACGTTGCGCTGGTGGAGATCAACCCCGAAGTCAAGAATATCCCCCACGTTACATGGCGGGAGTATTCCCTGATCGAGTCCGACCGCTCCGGTGCGTTCCGCAAACAGCTCACCTGGGGCGAGTTTGACGTCCGCGCGAACCGCTTCGCCAATCTTCTTCTGACCAGAGGCGTCAAGAAGGGCGACAAGGTGGCGATCCTGATGATGAACTGCATCGAGTGGCTGCCGATCTATTTCGGCGTGCTGAAAACCGGCGCGATCGTGGTGCCGCTCAATTTCCGGTATACCGCGGAGGAGATCCGCTACTGCCTCGACCTTGCGGACGCGGACGCGCTGGTGTTCGGACCCCAGTTTATCGGCAGGGTTGAGGAGATCCTCGATAAGATCCCGAAGGTGAAAAACTGCTTCTACGTGGGGGAGGACTGTCCCTCGTTCGCCGACAGCTACGAGAAGCTGATCGCCTACTGTTCGACGCAGGCGCCGAGCGTCTACATCACCGACGACGACGACGGCGCGATCTACTTCTCCTCCGGCACCACCGGCTTCCCGAAGGCGATCCTGCACGCCCACCGCAGTCTCATGCACTCCGCCGCGGTGGAGCAGGCGCACCACGGGCAGACCAGAGACGACGTGTTTCTCTGCATCCCGCCCCTTTACCACACCGGCGCGAAAATGCACTGGTTCGGCAGCCTTCTCTCCGGCGGCAAGGCGGTGATCCTGCGGGGCGTGAGCCCGGAGTGGATTATCCGCACCGTGTCGGAGGAACGCTGCACCATCGTCTGGCTGCTGGTGCCCTGGGCGCAGGATATCCTTGACGCCATCGACGACGGCAGGCTGAACCTGAGCGATTATCAGCTCGATCAGTGGCGCCTGATGCACATCGGCGCCCAGCCCGTGCCGCCGACGCTGATCAAGCGCTGGAAGAAGGTCTTCCCGAAACACGATTACGACACCAACTACGGCCTGAGCGAATCCATCGGCCCCGGCTGCGTGCATCTGGGCATTGAGAACGTCCACAAGGTCGGCGCCATCGGCGTCGCGGGCTACGGCTGGCAGGTGCGCATCGTGGACGAGAACAGGACGCCCATTGAAAACGGCGTGGGCGAGCTGGCGGTCAAAGGTCCCGGCGTCATGAAGTGTTATTATAAAGATCCCAAGGCCACCGCCGAGGTGCTGGACGACGAAGGCTGGCTCTACACCGGCGATATGGCGGAGAAAGACGCGGACGGCTTCATCTACCTCGTGGACCGCAAGAAGGACGTGATCATCACCGGCGGCGAGAATATCTATCCCGTGCAGATCGAGGATTTCCTGCGGGCCAACGACGCGATCAAGGACGTGGCGGTCATCGGCCTGCCCGACAAGCGTCTGGGCGAGATCACCGCGGCGATCATCGAGGTCAAGCCCGACCGCACCCTCACGGAAGAACAGGTCAACGAATTCTGCATGGAGCTGCCCCGGTATAAGAGGCCCCGCAAGGTCATCTTCGCGAAGGTGCCTCGCAACCCCACCGGCAAGATCGAAAAGCCCGTCCTGCGCAGAATCTACTGCGGCGAGAGCGTTGTCGCGCAGCAGAATGAGATTGACTACAAGGGATAAGGAGGTATTCAATATGATAATCACCATCGCAATGATCGTACTCTTCTTCGGCGTCGAGGTCCTGAAAGAGCATGAGCCTGACAGGAAGGCCCGAGTGAGCTGCCGCGACTCTGACCATCTCCTCTGAGCCGTCGACGGCATCGACGCGATCACCCGG